>NZ_JBMRCP010000034.1:0-49031 GCF_057350545.1 Pseudolysinimonas sp.
GACGAGCAGGTCGAGCTGAGCCCGACCGAGTTCAAGCTGCTGCGCTACCTCATGCTCAACCCCAACCGCGTGCTGTCGAAGGCGCAGATCCTCGACCACGTCTGGGAGTACGACTTCAACGGCGACGCGGGCATCGTGGAGAGTTACATCTCCTATCTGCGACGTAAACTCGATCAGCACTCGACCGAGCCGATGATCCAGACGAAGCGCGGATTCGGGTACATGCTCAAGACCGCCAAGGCCTGACCCTCGGCCGCATCCCCGGGAGGAGCCTCGTGGCGAATCCCGTCTCGGCGTCGTTCGACCGCTGGTGGAACGGCATCTCGCTGCGCGCGAAGGTCACCGGCGTCACCGTCTTCCTGCTGACCCTCGGACTCATCGTCGCGGGCGCCGGCACGATGACGGTGCTGCGCACCTACCTCGTCGAGCGGGTCGACGAAGCCGTGCATCAGGCCGCCGAGCGCATCCCGTCCGGCATCAGTCTCGACGGCATCCGCGCGTTCGGCGACGCGGACCGCTTCCCGCAGAACTACGTCGCGGCGGTGTCGGCCGCCGGCGAGCTCATCGAAGACAACCTCACCGATGAGCAGGCCGAGGTCGCGCCGGTCGTCGCCGGCCTCGGAATCACGCAGGTGGTCGCGCTCGAGGGTCCCATCACACTTTTCGACGCGTCGGGCACGGTCGAGTGGCGCGTCGTCGCCTACCCGGCGGCCGTCGGCCCGGGCTCGACGCAGGCCACCCTCGTCGTCGCCCGCACCTTGAGCGAGACGAATGCGCTGCTCGGGCGCTACGCCGCGATCTTCCTGCTCTTCGCGATCGCCGTCGTCGTGCTCGGCGCGATGGCGACACAGCTGCTCGTCACGGGCGCCTTCATGCCGCTGCGCGACGTCGAACGCACGGCGGCGCGCTTCGCCGCGGGCGACTACAGCCAGCGACTCGGCGGCGCGACCCCGAACACCGAGGTCGGGCGACTGTCCCGCTCCCTCAACACGATGCTGGCCCGCATCGATCGGGCGTTCTCCGATCGCGCGCGCACCGTCGACCAGATGCGCCGATTCGTCGGCGACGCCTCCCACGAGCTGCGCACGCCCCTCGTGTCGCTGCGCGGCTACGCCGAGCTCTACCGCATGGGCGCCCTCCAGAGCCCCGACGACGTCGCCCAGGCGATGGATCGCATCGAGCGCGAGGCGATCCGCATGGGCGGCCTCGTCGAAGACCTGCTCGAGCTGGCCCGCCTCGACGAGGCGCGTCCGCTGCAGCGTGTCGCCGTCGACCTCCTGCCGATCGCGCAGGACGCCGCGCTGGATGCCGCCGCCTCGGCCCCCGAACGTCGCATCACCGTCGTCGTGCCCGAGGAGCCTGAGCCGGACGCGCCGGGCGAGGAGGCTCCCGCCGAGCCGGGCGCGGATGCCGAGGCCGCGGTCGCGAGCGTCGCCCCGGCAGCGCGACGCGCCGGCTTCAGCGCCGGTGCCTTCGGATTCGCGGGGGCGACCCTCGCGCGCCTGCGTCGACGTCGCCCCGTGCGGGATGCCGCCAGCCCGGCCCCCGCATCCGCTCCCCTGCCTCCCATCGGACCGATCGTGTTCGCCGAGGAGAACAAGATCCGCCAGGTCGTGGCGAACCTCATGGGCAACGCGATGCGGTTCACGAAGGACAACAGCCCGATCGAGATCGTCGTCGACGTCGACCGCGCCGGCGGGTACGGGGTCATCTCGATCGTCGACCACGGCGACGGCATCCCGCCGCAGCTGCGCGAGAAGATCTTCCAGCGGTTCTTCCGCGCCGACAGTTCGCGCACCCGCGACACGGGCGGTTCGGGCCTCGGACTCGCGATCGTCGCGGGCATCGTCGCCAACCACGAGGGTCACGTCGAGGTCGTCGAGACTCCAGGTGGCGGGGCGACCTTCCGCGTGAGCCTGCCACTCCTCCCCAGTGAGAGCGCGCCCGAGCCGTCCCCTGCCGCGCGCCCGGCACCGAAGGGCCGTGCGCGCCCCTCCTAGCCTCGGCGCATGACGAGATACCAGATCGACAGCGAGGCGGTCGCCGCGGCGACGGTCTCGGTCCAAGCGGCCGCGAGCCGAATCCAGAGCGATGTGACGGGGCTGCACTCCCGACTCGTCGAGCTCCAGGGGTCATGGACGGGGCAGGCCGCCGCGGCCTTCCAGACCGTCGTGACCGACTGGACCGCGACGCAGCGGCGCGTGGAAGAGAGCCTCCAGCTGCTCACCACAGCGCTCGCGCAGGCGGGTCAGCACTACGCCGAGATCGAACTGCAGAACGCGAGACTCTTCGTCCGTTAGTCCCTCGGTGGTCGAGTAGCGCCGCAGGCGCGTGTCGAGACCCCGCGCACGAGAAAGCGGGGCGGTCCCAGAGAGGAACCGCCCCGCTTGTTCGCAGTGCGAGAGGTTTCGAGACGCGTCGCCTGCGGCGTCGCTCCTCGACCTTTGACCTGCAGTTGAGCCTCCCTACGGGAGCCTCAACCTTCGGTCAAAAGTCCATGCCACCCGACGGGTCGCCCATCTGCGGCTGCGACTTCTCGGGCTTGTCCGCCACGACCGCCTCGGTCGTGAGGAACAGGCCGGCGATCGACGCGGCGTTGATGAGCGCCGAACGCGTCACCTTCACCGGGTCGGCGATGCCGGCCGCGAGCATGTCGACGTACTCGCCGGTCGCGGCGTTGAGGCCCTGACCGACGGGGAGGTTGCGCACCTTGTCGACCACGACGCCGGGCTCCTGACCCGCGTTGAGCGCGATCTGCTTGAGCGGAGCCTCGATCGCGACCTTGACGATGTTCGCGCCGGTCGCCTCGTCGCCCGTGAGCTTCAGCTTGTCGAACGCGACCTTCGCGGCCTGGATGAGCGCGACGCCACCACCGGCGACGATGCCCTCCTCGCCCGCAGCCTTGGCGTTGCGCACGGCGTCGTCGATGCGGTGCTTGCGCTCCTTGAGCTCGACCTCCGTCGCCGCGCCGACCTTGATGACCGCCACGCCGCCCGCGAGCTTCGCGAGGCGCTCCTGGAGCTTCTCGCGGTCGTAGTCGCTGTCGGTCTTCTCGATCTCGCCGCGGATCTGGGCGATACGGCCGTCGATCTGCGCCTTCTCGCCGGCGCCGTCGACGATCGTGGTCTCGTCCTTGGTGACGATGACCTTGCGCGCCTGTCCGAGCTGGGCGAGCTCGGTGTTCTCGAGCTTGAGGCCGAGCTCCTCGCTGATGACCTCGCCGCCCGTGAGGATGGCGATGTCGGCGAGCTGCGCCTTGCGGCGGTCACCGAAGCCGGGTGCCTTGACGGCGACCGACTTGAAGATGCCGCGGATCTTGTTGACGATGAGGGTCGCGAGAGCCTCGCCGTCGACATCCTCGGCGATGATCAGAAGCTGCTTGCCCGACTGGATCACCTTGTCGACGACCGGCAGCAGGTCCTTGATGCTCGAGATCTTCGAGTTGACGATCAGGATGTACGGGTCTTCGAAGACCGCCTCCTGACGCTCCGGGTCGGTCACGAAGTACTGCGACAGGAAACCCTTGTCGAAGCGCATGCCCTCGGTGAAGTCGAGCGTCGTGCCGAAGGTCTGCGACTCCTCGACGGTGACGACGCCCTCCTTGCCGACCTTGGTGATCGCCTCGGCGATGATCTTGCCGATCTCGGGGTCGCCCGCGGAGATGGATGCGGTGGCCGCGTACTCCTCCTCGGTCTCGACCTCCTTCGCGACGCTCCGGAGCTCGGTCTCGACGGCCTCCACGGCCTTGTCGATGCCGCGCTTGAGGCTGATGGGGTCGGCGCCGGCCGCGACGTTGCGCAGGCCTTCGCGGACGAGCGCCTGAGCGAGCACGACCGAGGTGGTCGTGCCGTCGCCGGCGACGTCATCCGTCTTCTTCGCGACCTCCTTGACGAGCTCCGCGCCGATCTTCTCGTACGGGTCGTCGAGCTCGATCTCCTTGGCGATGGTGACACCGTCGTTCGTGATCGTGGGGGCGCCCCACTACTTCTCGAGAACGACGTTGCGGCCACGCGGGCCCAGGGTGACCTTGACGGCGTCGGCCAGGATGTTCAGGCCGCGCTCGAGGCCGCGACGGGCCTCCTCGTCGAAAGCGATGATCTTTGCCATGAGTGTGTGTCGTCCCTCCCGGACGTAGTGCTGGCACTCACCATGTGCGAGTGCCAGAGCCCATCTTGGCACTCGGCAGGGGGGAGTGCAAGCCGCGCGGCGCGGAGCGACGGGGTGTCGGCGCGGCTACGGCGCGGTGTAGGTGGCGCTGCCCGCGAGGGGCACGAGCTCGATCCACGAGTTGCCCGGCGCGAGCTGGATGATGGTGCCGGTGCCGTCGACGAGCCGGATCGGCGAGGTCCGCGAGTCCTTCGACCAGGTTCCGCAGAGAGTCTTCCCGCCGGTCGAGACGCAGGCCTCACCCGAACCGATGAGCTCGGTCTTCGGGATGCTCTGAGACACCGTGACGGGCACCCGCAGCACGATGACGTTGACGGCCGAGTACGGCACCCCGGCGAGGTCGAGATCGGGCGTACCGTCTTGCGATCTCGCCCAGACGCCGCGCGCCTCGTCCCACTCCCAACTCGGAGCCGAGGCCGCGCCGAAGCGCAGCGAGATCGTCTGCACCGGGGTTCCCGAGACGACCGCCGACGCACTCGCGAGGTCGGGAGAGAAGCCGAACTGCTGGGCCGGTGCTGCGAGGTCGAGGTGACGCGCGATGAGCTCGGGCGCCTTCACGATGACGTCGTGGGGCCCGGGGCGGCCGCGCTGACGGAACATGAGATCCTCGGTGTCGTCCTGCCCGTGGATGGCGTTGTAGACGTCGGTGTCCTGCATCATCACGACGAAGCGGTACTGCCCGCCCGAGTAGGCGATGATGCCGCCGAGCGGCGAGACGATGTCGGGATCCATCGGGCGGATGCTGCGGATCGGCCCGATCTCGGCCGGCACGTCGGAGTGCCAGACGGCGACGTAGCGGGTGAGCCCGCCTTCGACGAGCTCCTCGAAGACGAGATCGGTGTGCTCGAGGCCCTGCTGGGGTCGAGCGTCGGGATGGTTGTCGACCTTCGCTGCGAGCGACGGCGCCGTGAGCGCGCCCGGCTCGACGAGCTCGCCCGTGAGCGGCGTGAGCGCGATCGGCGGCGGGGTCTCGTACGTCGAGGTGTAGGTCGGCGTCGGGGTCGGCATCGGTTCGGGCGTCGCGCACGCGGCGAGCACCGCGATGAGGATCAACGCTCCGAGAGCACCCGCGCGAGAATCCCGGACCCGACCCATGCGGTCATGCTAGGTGGCGCGCGGTCAGAGCGGACGCACCGACTCGGCCTGGGGACCCTTCGGTCCGGCGCCCACGTCGAACGTCACGGCCTGGCCCTCCTCGAGCACCTTGTAACCCGGCATGTCGATCGCCGAGAAATGCACGAAGACGTCCTGGCTCCCGTCATCGACCGTGATGAACCCGAACCCCTTCTCCGCGTTGAACCACTTGACGGTGCCCTGCGCCATCCGGAACTCCCTGCTGCCGAAACGGTCGCCTCCCGCGACCCTGTGCACGGAATGCTAGCCGCGCTGCGCCGGCAGATTCGGCCCCGCAGGCCCGAGAACCCGGCGATTCGGGGCCTTGTCGCGCAGATTAAACACGGGCGAAACACGCCCGTCTCAGAAGGACCGGTCAGGGGGCCGGCGGCACGTAGTCGGCGCCGAGCACGATCGTGATCGGCGCACCGAGGTAGGCGTCGGAGTTGCGCACGAGGGCGAGATCGGTACCGAGGATCGTGGCGATCCCTCGCGCGACGCCCTCGTACTGCGCGCCGTTGAAGTAGATCGCGGTCGACTCGATGTCTCGGGCGGAGGCGTTGCCGGACGAGATCTGCTCGGCGGACCAGCCCGCGGTCTGCAGCTGCGTCTCAGCGGCGACCTGCTGCTCGTCGGTCGGCGAGGCGTTGAGGATCGAGAACGACACGTCGAGGGCCGGGTCGACGAGGGCCGGATCGGTGATCGGCTCGACCGCGGGAGCCGTCGTCTCGGTCACACCGGGTTGGTCGCCGCCGCCCAGGGCCGGCAGGTCGAACGAGATGTCGGGGTTGACCCGCGAGAGCCCGTAGAGCCCGCCGACGACGAGCACGCCGGTGGCGAGGGCGGCCCAGGCGAATGCGATCCAGCCGCGGCCGCGCTTCGCGGGGGCACGGTGGGCGCCGACGCGCACGAGGTCGGCGGGGAGGTCGTCGAAACGGTCCCGGGGTGTGGTGGCCATCTGGTCGCGGTGTCCTGGCTGTCGGCTCTAGTGGTCAGAGGAGAACGTACGGGCACGAGCCCGGCGCCGCGAGTCGCGCAACCGCTGCAGACGGCGGACGAGGAGCGGATCGTGCCGCACCGCGAGCGGTGACTCGATGAGCGCGTACAACATCTGATAGTACCGAGCTGGGGAGACGCCGAACTCCGAGCGGATGGCCCCCTCCCGGTTGCCGACCCGGTCGGCCCATTCGCGCTCGAACGCGAGCACCCGCAGCTCGAGCTCGTCGAGCTCGCTGCGCGGTGGTTCCGCGGGCCGGGGGTCGGTCACGCGGCGATCCTAGGTGCGCGGGAACGGACGTTCGGGATGCCCCGCCGCACGCTCAGAGGGCGCTCAGGCGGTCGCCGTGCGGGCTCGCCTCCGCGATCGGCTCGCCGTCGAGCGCGAGCACGAAGCGGCCCGGCAACGCGGTCGGATCGGCGATCCCGCTCTGTTCGAGGGTCACGAGCCGCGCCCCGAGGGCGGCGACCGCCGCGGGGAACCCCGCCCGCGCTTGCGGGGCGAGGTAGACGAGGGTGCCGAGCGACGCGACGACGAGGGTGAGGCCACGTGGCGCCCCCGCCGCGGCGTCCGCGAGCGACTCGAGGGCATCCCCCGCGATCACCCGCGGCGGGTCGACACGGGCGGTGTCGAGCGCGGCGCGCAGTCGCTCCCGGCGATCCTCCCGGTCGAGCGGGATGAGCGCCTCGAGCCAGCCGGCATCCTCGTCGTCGTCCGCCGCGAGCGGATGGAGGTCGACGCCCAGGCGCCAGCGGATGTCGGGCAGGGTCGTCGGGGCGAGCGCGGGGTCGTCGACGGCGCAGGTGAGGACGGGCGACCCCGTGCCGAGGACGGGCTGGTCGCCGAAGCGGTACGCGTAACGCTCCGGGATGACGCACAAGCCGGCCGACGCCCCGACTTCGAGCAGCGCGAGAGGTCCGGGGATGCGCGCGAGCCCCGCCACGAGGGGGGCGCAGCGACCCACCTCGTTGGTCTGCGTGCGGCGTTCGCGCGCCGCAGCCTCGACCGCCGGCCAGTTCTCGACGAGCCAGGTGCGGAATCCCGGGTAGTCACCGGCGACGGCCCCCAGCCAGGTCGCGACCGAGAACACGAGCGACGGCTGACGGCGCTCCCGCGGCAGCCGGTCGAGGAGCGCGACCACCGCGTCGTCCGAGGCGACCCCGGCCGCCCACGCGGCGTGGAGAGCGGAATGCTCGGCGAGGTCGCGGGATGCCCGGTCGTACCAGTCGGCCGTGGGGCTGGGCATGGCGGTCATCCTGCCAGGCCCAGCCCGACGTCGTCCGATCAGGCGGTGCGACGCGCCCGGCGGAGGAGGATCACCGCGGCGACGGCGATCGCGAGTGCCAGGACGATCGCCAGCACGATCCAGAGGAGCGGCACGGTCTCCGACGTGGTCTCGATCTCCCGACCACTGCCGGGCTCCTCGACCGCGCCCGCGGGCTGCGCGCACGCCGGGTCGACCGTGATGAGCAGGTCGACGGGGTCGAGCTCGCTGCCCGCCTCGTAGGTGCCGAACGCGGCGGCACCCGCCTCGGTCAGCACCGCCGGGATGCCGGTGAAGGCGAGGAGGTCGCCGCCGCCCACCTGCTCGGCCGCCGCGAGGTCGAGCTCGGCGAACTCGACCCCGGTCGACGACACCGCCGTGCCGTCCTGGGTCGTGCCCGACACGTCGAGCAACAGCACGGCGCGGTCGCCGACGATCACGGCCCTGGGATTCGCGATCGTCGTGTCGAGCACACCGCCGTGACCCGTGAACCGCACCGCACCGGTGAAGGCGAGGTCGGCATCCCCGGATTCGGTGTCGTAGCCGCCCGTGCCCGTCGCCCACGTGAAGAGCGGCGTCTCGTAGGTGGCGCCGTCCGCCGTCGCCCACTCGCCGTCGGCGATCGAGCCGTCGATGTAGGCGCGGAACGACTCCTTGAACCCCCAGCTCAACTCGGCGCCCGCGACCGTGCAGCCGACGACCTCGGCGGTCGCGATGTCGAGCACGATGCCGCGATCGACCGAGCCCTGGAACGTGAGCGTGTGTTCGCCCGTGAGGCCCGCGGGCAACGCGCCCGTCCAGGTGACCACGCCGTTCGCATCCGCGGTCGCGTCGGTCGCGAGCACCGTCGGCGTCGAGTACACGACGATGAGGATGTCGGTCTCGTTCGGCTGGAAGCCGCCCGCCGTGAAGGTGTACTCGCCGCCCTCGACGAAGACCTCGTCCTGCGACGTCGTGATCCCCTCCGTCGCCGGCGGGGTGGCCGCGGGCGTGCGGGTCGTCGGCGCGGGGTTCGACGAACTCGAGCCCGCTCCGTTGACGGGGTTGTTCGACCCGACGGTGAAGCTCACCGGGTCGAGTGCTTCGCCCGCGCCGTAGAACCCGGCGAAGGAGGATGCCCCCGCGGCCGTCAGGGTCGCCGGAGCGCCGAGGTACGTCACGGCACCGCCCGTGCCGACGCTGCGCACGCCGCGCGCGAGGTCGATCGTCGCCATGTCGACACGCCCGCCGGCGGTCGACACCGAGAGCACGGCCGACGTCGACGACGTGATGCGCACGATCGGGTCGGCGACACGCAGGTTGAGCGCACCCGCGTGGCCGGTGAACGTCACGTTGCCGCGGTAGGCGACCGAGCCGAGCCCGCTGCCCCCCACATCCGACGAGGACTGAGGGAACGAGTAGCCACCGGCCACCGGCGACGCGCCGCCCGCCGACGTGATCGTGCCGTGGGCGATGTCGCCGAGCACGTAGCTGCGGAAGCTCGCCTTCACTCCCCAGGTGAGCGACCCGGGAGCCGGGAGCAGCACGGCGGAGACGGTCTGCGCGACCACCGCCGACTGCGACCCGAGGTAGGCCGAGCCGTCGAGCGGCGCGAACGATGCGCGGTAGGCGTGCGCTCCGGTGGTCGCCGTCAGCGACCAGGTCGCGGTGCCGACGCCGTCCGCGAGCACGACGGCGCCGAGCGTCGACGCTCCGTCGGTGAACGTCACCGTGCCGGCGACCGCGGGTGCGACGACCGCGGTGAGCGCGACCGTGGTCCCCGCGACGGCGGTCTCCGACGGCGACGCCGCGAGAGTCGCCGCGGTGGCGACCGGGTCGGGCGTCTGGCCGAGTTCGAACGTGAAGGTCGCGGGGAGTCGAGCGCCGGCGTTGAGCGACGTGTCATTGCTGACCGTCGACGCGTAGGTCCAGGCGGCGATGCCGTTGCCGCCGTCGCCCGCGAGGAAGGTGAGGAGGTCGGCATCCCACACGCCGGCGAGACCCGCCCAGGTGACCGAGTCGGCATCCTGAACCGCCGTGACGTCGTTGCCGGCGAGGGTGACGATGTCGAGGCGGGTCGGACCTCGCGTCGGATCCGCGGCGGTGTTGCCGCCCGTGCGGTAGGAGACGAGCGCCGACACGGTGCCGTTGCCGTCGGCATCGAGCTCCGCCGCGAGGTCGGCGAAACGGAGCCAGGCGTTGCCGGTCGCGGCGAAGTTCATCGAGGCACCGCTGAACGCCAGCTCGGCCGAGCCGTCGACCTCGATCGTGCCGCTGCCGCCGCCCCAGGTGCTGAGCTTCGTCGTCGCGTCGTAGGTCGCCGGAGCCACATAGTCGGTGGGCGACGGGTTGGCGCGGCCGGGGCTGCCGGCGTTGAGGTAGGTCGAAATGCCCCACGTCGCGCCGCCGAGGTCGTACTCGGTCGGCACGTAGACCGTCGGCTCGTCGAGCGTCACCGCGAAGGCAAATGTCGACGGCAGGCGGGCGCCCGCGTTGAGCGAGGCGTCGTTGGTGACCGTCGAGGCGTAGGTGAACGCCGCGATGCCGGCGCCGGAGTCGCCCGCGAGGAACGAGAGGAAGTCGGCATCCCAGGTGCCGGTCAGGCCCGACCAGGCCGCGCTGCCGGGGGTGAGGTTCGCGCCGCTCGTGTTGCCGGCGAGCGCCACGACGTCGACGCGCTCGGGGCCGCGCGTCGGGGCCGCCGCGAGGTCGCCGCCCGTGCGGTAGGAGACGAGCGCCGAGACGGTGCCGTTGCCGTCGGCATCCAGGTCCACACGGAGGTCGGCGAGCTTGAGCCAGGCGTTGCCTGTCGAGGCGTAGTTGACCGAGGTGCCGGAGAAGCCGAGCACGGCCGAGCCATCCTCATCGACCGAGCCGACCGCAGCGCCCCAGGTGCTGAGCTTCGTGATCGCGTCGTAGGTCGACGGGGCGACGTAGTCACCCGGCGACGGGTTGGCGCGGCCGGGGCTGCCCGCGTTGAGGTAGGTCGAGATGCCCCACGTCGTCGTGCCGCCGAGCACGTTGCCCGGCGTGACCCCCGGGTCGACCGGAACGCCGGCGGAGGTGATCTCGAAGGCGAGGGGCGCGGACGTCGCGCCGACGTAGCCGGCGTCGGGAGTCGTCAGCGCGGCGGTGAGCGAGTGCGATCCGGTCGGCAGCGTCGACGTCGTGAGGGTCGCGACGCCTCCGGCGAGCGCGACCGGGGTGCCGAGCGCCGTCGCGCCGTCGAAGAACTGCACGGTGCCCGACACGGCGGGAGTCGCGGTCGCGGTGAGGGTGACCGAGGTGCCCGCGACGGCGGTGCCGGTGGGGCTCGCCGTGAGCACCGGGGTGACGGTGGTCGGGGCGGCGGCCTCGACCGGCCAGGAGAAGGTCACGGGCGCGAGCGCGGCGCCCTCCGCGTAGAAGCCTCCGAACGCTACGGCGCCCTGGGCGGTGAGAGTCGCGGGGACGCCGCTCCAGGCGACGATCCCCGACGTCGACGCGTCGGTGCCTCCCGCGAGGTTCAGGGTCGCGAAGACGACGTCGTCGAGCTCGGCGAAGGTCGTCGGATCGGCGAGGCCGCGGCTGCGCGCATCGAGCACGAGCTCGGCCGTCGCCGCCCCGGTGATGCGCACCCGCACCTCGCTGAACGTCAGGTCGAGGGCGTACTCGGCCGCGTCGACACCGAAGCCCTGGTGACCCTGGAACTGGATCGAGCCCGGGTACGTCACCGTCCCCGCACCGCCGGGCGCCGATCCCGTGCCGCCGCTCCAGCCGAAGGGCGTCGCGTCGGTCACGCCGGAAGCCGTCCAGTGCCCGTGGGCGATCGGTCCGGTGAGGTAGCTCCGGAACGAGTCGCGCACTCCCCAGTCGAGCGTCGCGCCACTCACCTCGCCCGAGGCGGCGGCGGCGGGCAGCGCGGGGAGGGTGAAGCCGGCGAGGGCGAGCAGGAAGCTCACCAGGATCGCCAGCGGTTTCAGGACGGGGCGGGGCGCGGGGGTGCTCATCGAGTTCCTTCGTCGGGGAGTTAGCTAAGGCTCAGCTAACTTCGACCGTAGAGAACACCTCATCTCTTTGTCAAAGGGAAGCCTTACCTAAGTCACCGAACGGCGCGCTCACTCGGGAACGGAACGCGGCATCCTCCGGTTGAATAGGACGGCGGCCGCTCCGGGTGCCGCGACGAGAGGGCACGAGATGGACACCACGGGCAAGGACTACGCCGTCGACAAGACCGACGAGCAGTGGCGCGAGGAGCTCACCCCCGAGCAGTACCGCGTGCTCCGTCAGGCCGGCACCGAGCGTGCGTGGACGGGCGAGCTGCTCGACGAAAGCCGGTCCGGCCTGTACACCTGTGCGGCCTGCAACGCCGAGCTCTTCAAGAGCGGCACGAAGTTCGACTCCGGCTGCGGCTGGCCGTCGTTCTACGACTCCGTGAATCCGGATGCCGTGGAGCTCATCGAGGACACCTCGCTCGGCATGACCCGCACGGAGGTGCGCTGCGCCAGCTGCGGGTCGCACCTCGGCCACGTCTTCGACGACGGCTTCGGCACGCCCACCGGCCTGCGGTACTGCATGAACTCGCTGTCGCTCGGGTTCAGCGCCGAGTCGTGACGACCGGACCCATCGCGGAGGGGATGCGGCGCCGCCGTTCCCAACCGTCGGTGACGGATGCCGCGCCCACCAAGCGTGAGCTCCTCCCGCTCATCGAGGCCGCAGCCTCCGTCGCCGACCACGCGTCGCTGCGGCCGTGGCGCGTCATCGCGCTGCGCGGCGACGCCCGGGCGCGGCTCGGATCGGCGATCGCCGAGGCGACCGGGCTCGAGGGGAACGCCGCCGAGAAGATGGCGCAGAAGCCCCTCCGTGCGCCGCTCCTCCTCGCCGTCGTCGTCTCGCCCAAGAAGAGTCACAAGGTGCCCGACTGGGAGCAGGAGACGGTCGCCTCGGGCGTCGCGCACGCCCTGAGCCTCGTGCTCGACGAGGCCGGGTGGGGCGTCATGTGGCGCACCGGCCTGTATACCCGTGCGGCCGCGGTGCACCGGATGCACGGGCTCGGGCCCGACGAGCGCCTCCTCGGGTGGCTCTACGTCGGGGGCAAGGCGAAGAAGGAGAAGTCGGGTCGCCGCAAGCCGGTCAAGGCCAAGGACTACCTCGAGACGCTGCGCTGAGGACGCCCCGGGATCGAGGCCACGAGCACCGCGACGAGCACGAGGCCGGTGCCGACGACCGTGACGAGGTGCAGCCCCTCCCCGCTCAGCGGGAGCAGCAGGTCGAAGCCGACCGAGGCCAGGAGCTGACCGGCCAGCACCGAGAGTCCCATCAGCAGCACACCCGTCGTACGCACGATCACGGTCTGCGCCGCGATGAAGACGCAGCCGTTGACGCCGCCGAGGTAGAGCCACCACTCCCCCGGGAACGTCGGCTCCCATCCGCTGAGCGCGACGTGCACGGCGAGCGCGACCCCGAGCACGGCCGTTCCGACGAGGAAGTTGCCGAACGTCGCCGCGAAGGCCGACCGGGCGACCTGCCGCACCTGCCCGTTGACGGCCTGCTGGAAGCCGACGAGCACCCCCGCGACGAGCGGGATGAGCAGCGCCCAGAGGGGGATGTCGGGTCGCAACCGGTCGGAGACGGCGATGCCCACCGCGACGACGGCGAGACCGGCCCCCAGGATCCGACGCGGCGTCGCGGGCGTCGGCGCCATCCGGGCCAGCCCGCGGTGGTCGAGTACGAGCGAGCTCACGGTCTGCCCGCAGACGACGGCGATCGTGTACATCGCGACGCCGAGCAGTCCGACCGTCAGCCCCTGGCCGAGCACGAAGACGGCACCGCCGACGCCGCCGAGCACGAGCCACCACGGGATGTCGCGCGTGCGCAGCGCGGAGACGACGCGTCCGACGCCGCGTCGACCCGGTCGCCAGAGGAGCAGCCCGAGCGCGAGCAGCAGGAGCCCCGATCCGAACGAGATGAAAGCCGCGAGGAACCCGTCGCCGAGGCGCTGACCGAGCTCGCCGTTCAGGCGCGTCTGCAGCGCCACGAGCACCCCGGTGCCGAAGGCCGCGAGCAACGCGATCGCGAGGCGCGCGCGGGTCGTCTCGGACGGGACCGGGGAGGGTGACGACATCAGTAGGAGAGACCCGCTCTGTAGCGCTCGCGGCGGAAGTGCCGGCCCTTCCCGCGGTTGCGGGCCTTGAAAGTCGGGAGCTGACTGTCGCAGTTGGGACAGATCATCCTGACATTGGAACGCACGTGATTGCTGCCATCCCCGTCGATGTGGTCGAGCACGAACACGAGCGGGGCGCCGTTCCACTCGGGTGGCCGGTGGCAGATCGCGCAGCCGTAGTTCTGGGACATCATGATGAACTCGCGGATCACCCCGGTCAGGGTCTGGTGACCCGGGAGGCCGCTGGCCAGCCAACGCCTGATGCGTCGCTCCGCGAGAGCCTCCTGGTGGCATCCTCCCGAGCAGTAAGAAGCCGCGTGAGTGGTCAATCGCGCGCCGCAGTACCGGCATTCACCGGGATCACGACCGTGTCGGCGCACGCCGTGATTATTCGTCGTCGCAGCGCAACTCCGGGAGCAGTACTTCGGGTTGGTCGTCTCAGTTCCGCAGCGCGCGCAGACTCTCATGGCCGCACGCTAGAACCACCGCCGGACAGAGCCCCCTCCGGGTGTCGATCCCGGTGCCTTCAATTTACAAGATTGACGCTCTGACCAGATGAGCTAAGGGGGCGTGCGCCGTTGAGCGCGGCACCAAGTCTACGGCGTCGGCGTCACGGTGGGGGTGGGCGTCGGCGTGGGGTTCTCGCTGAACGACAGCCCCGCGGCGCGCGCGACGAACTGCGCGAACTCGTTGGGATCGAACGCGGTCGTGTAGGCGAACTCCTGGCCGTTGACGATGATCGTCGGCGTCGACTCGATCGCCGCGACGTCGGTGCCGGCGATCGGACCGGTCAGCGCACGCGTGGTGGCATCCTTCACCCACCGGCGGAACCGCTCGTCGTCGACGCAGTCCTCGATGGCGCCGAGAGGACCCACGCCGGCTTCGCCCGCGAGGGCGACGAGCTCTTCGTTCGACAGGCCGTCGGTGTTCTCCTCCGGCTGGTTCGCGAAGAGCGCCTCGTGGAACGCGAAGAAGTCGTCGGGCGCGAACTCGGCGACGCACGCGGCGGCGTTGGCCGCGCGGAGCGAGTACTCGGTCGGCGACTTCGACGTGAAGATCGCGATCGGGTGGTACTCGACCGTCGCCGCCTCGTTGGCGATCCACTCGCGCAGCTGATCGCCGTTGCGCTCCTCGAAGAGGCCGCAGTTGGGGCAGAGGTAGTCGTAATAGATCTTGATGTCGACGAGGTCACTCGGGTTGGCCTCGGACGCGACGGGCGTCTGGCCGACGCGGAGTGCCGGGGTCTCGGCGGCGACGAAGCCGACGCCGATCTTGATGCCGTCGCTGAGCATGTTCTGCGGTCCGCGGCTTGCCGGCCCCCGCGCGGTCATGAGCACGAGCGTGACGATGAGGCCGACGACGAGCACACCGCCGACGAGGGAGAGGGTGACGGTGATGCGACGGCGTCGGTCGCTCTTGCGGTGGGCGGCGCGCAGCTCGCGTGCGCGCTCCCGCGCGGCTTCGCGCGACTCGCTCATGGAACCTCGTATCGATGGCCTCGGTGGGGTGACAGAGGGCGGCGCCAAAATACTGCACGGCCGCGGTCTGCGGCAAACGCGGTGGTGACCCGCGCGCCGACTCGGCAGCCTAGGACGGCTCGCTGGGAGCGCGCCGGACGACGCCTGAACGCCATCGCCCGGTCGGCGGCTCGTGCGCGACGTGCCATAATCGGGGGGTGTCCGCCGACGACGTCGGACTCGCCTCACCCATTCACCACGGATCGTTCGGCACGTACCTGCCGATGAAGGGAAGTAACTGAATCATGGCTACCGTCACGTTCGACAAGGCCAGCCGGATCTACCCCGGCTCCACCCGCCCCGCGGTCGACCAGATCGACCTGGAGGTCGCCGACGGCGAGTTCCTCGTCCTCGTCGGACCGTCCGGTTGCGGAAAGTCCACCACCCTCCGCATGCTCGCCGGCCTCGAAGAGGTCAACTCCGGCCGCATCCTCATCGGTGACCGCGACATCACCGACGTGCCGCCGAAGGACCGCGACATCGCGATGGTGTTCCAGAACTACGCGCTGTACCCGCACATGACGGTCGCCGAGAACATGGGCTTCGCGCTCAAGATCGCCGGCATCAACAAGGAGGAGCGCGCCCAGCGCGTGCTCGAGGCGGCGAAGCTCCTCGACCTCGAGCCCTACCTCGGCCGCAAGCCGAAGGCGCTCTCCGGCGGTCAGCGCCAGCGCGTCGCGATGGGCCGCGCGATCGTGCGTCAGCCGCAGGTGTTCCTCATGGACGAGCCGCTCTCGAACCTCGACGCCAAGCTCCGCGTGCAGACCCGCACGCAGATCGCCTCCCTGCAGCGTCGGCTCGGCGTCACGACGGTCTACGTCACGCACGACCAGACCGAGGCGCTCACGATGGGTGACCGCATCGCCGTGCTCAAGGATGGCGTGCTGCAGCAGGTCGGCACCCCGCGCGACCTCTACGAGAGCCCGCAGAACGTGTTCGTCGCCGGCTTCATCGGCAGCCCCGCGATGAACCTGTTCGACGCCGACATCGTCGACGGCGGCCTGAAGTTCGGCACCGGCACGGCGAAGATCGAGCGCGAGGTCACGTCGGGCACGAAGGCCAAGAAGGTCACGATCGGCGTCCGCCCCGAAGACCTCACGGTCTCGACCACCGGCACGGGTCTCCCGGTCGAGGTCGACGTCGTCGAGGAGCTCGGCGCCGACGGCTACCTCTACGGCCACACCGACCTCGACGGCACCCGCACCGAGATCGTCGTGCGCGTCGACGGCCGCAACCACCCGAACCCCGGCGACAAGATCGTCGTCAACCCGACGCCCGCGCACATCCACGCGTTCGACGTCGAGTCGGGCGAGCGCCTGTCGAAGCCGGTCGCCGCGACCACGAAGGCGTAACACACCGGTTCTCCCGAAGGCCCCCGTCTCCTCCGAGGCGGGGGCCTTCGGCGTTTCTGCACCGTCGATGGTGCCTCTGTGGAGAGCCGTTGCCGTCCGTGCGACGATCCCGGTAGCGTGCCGGTGATGCTACTCATCCGTAGCATTCCCCGTCTCCGCGGGGTCACAGAGAAGGAGCACTGGATGTCGACATTCCTCACCCACCCGACGATCCGCGCCGACCGACCGGTGTGGCTCATCCTCATTCCCATCGCGGCCGTCATCGCGATGGGCCTGCTCACGGCGTGGTTCATCTACTGCCAGACGCAGGGCGGCTGGCCGGCTCTCGACATGCCCGCCTGGAGCTCCGGCGGCACGTGGAAGGTCTACTGCGCCAAGTAGGCGCGAGACGAGGGGAGGCAGGACGACGATGCACGACATCCTCGACGCGCACGCGCTCACGAAGCGCTACCGGCGCACGACGCTGCTCGACGACGTCTCGATCGCGATCGAGCCGGGCACGATCCACGGGCTGCTGGGTCCGAACGGGTCGGGCAAGACGACCTGCCTCCACCTCGTCACCGGGCTGCTCGAGCCCGACGGTGGCACCGTGCTCGTCGGCGGCGTCGATGTCGCGGCCCCGAGCTCACGAAGGCTGTTCGGCTTCGCGCCCGACGACCTCCCCCTGCCCGGCGCGCTCACCGGGCGGGAGTACCTCGCGGTGCACGACGCCCTGCGCGGGCGCGACGACCGGGCGCGCGCCGCCGAGCTCGCCGACCTCGTGCGCCTCGCCGACGCGCTCGACCGGCCGGTCGGTGACTACTCCCACGGCATGCGCCGCAAGCTGCAGCTAGTCGCCGCGGTGATGCACGATCCACTGCTGCTCGTGCTCGACGAGCCGTTCCGCGGACTCGACCCCGAGTCGGCGGTCGCCCTCCGAGCCCTGCTCGTGGCCTTCGCCCGCGCGGGTCGCGCCGTGCTCGTCGCGACGCACGACCTGCTCCGTGCACACCGCGACTGCGACATCGTCACGATCCTCGACCAGGGCTCGGTCGTCGCCTCCGGTCCGCCGAACCGGCTCCTCGCCGATCACCCCGCTGCCCGCACCCTCGACGACGTCTTCCTCGCCGTCACCGGCCGCGCCGAGGAGGCCGAGCACCGCCTCCAGCGTATCGACGCGGTGTTCGCCCACCTGCCCGCCCGTCCGCATCCCCACCCGGAGAGCTCCCCGTGACCCTTCCCCTCCGCATCCTCCTCCAGACTCTCGCCGGGCTCGCAATCGGCGTGTGCCTCGTCGTCCTCGCAGTCGCGTCCGCCTTCGTGTTGGCGTTCGCGACGTCGAGCCGAGTCACCATCCCGTTCGTCGTCGAGGTGTGGACCCTCCGAGAGCCGAACGGCACGACCGCGCTCGAGTTCGTCCCCGACCCCGGTGGGGCGGGCGTCATCATCCTCGTGTTCGCGGCGATCTACACCGTCGCCACCGTCGCGGGGCGGCGACGCGCCTCGCGGAGGTAGAGGGATGCCGCGGTCCACCCCCACGATCGCCGCCGTCGCCCTGCTGCTCTGGCTCCGCGAGATCGCACGGCTTCTCGCCGTTCCCGTCCGGCGGGTCGTCGCGGCGCTCGTCGTGACGGGAGCGGGCGCCCTCGCCCTCGGAGGGCTGCTCGCCGCGGTCGCCGCGGCGAACCTGCCCGACGAACTTCCGGCCGAGTTGCGGTCAGCCCTCGTCGGCACGTCGTTCGGCGGTGCCGCGCTGACCGCGGGCGCTCTCGGCGTCGCGCTGTGCGTCGCCGCCCCGACACGCACCGCGCTCCAGAACCTGCTCACACTGCTGCCCGTCGGGCCGGTCGCGGCGCGAATCGGACAACTGCTGCCGACGCTCCTCCTCGCGCTCGGCTACACGCTCGCGATCTCCAGCACCGCCGCCGTCGTCGTCGTGCGCACCTCCCGGCAGCCGATCGAGGTCGCGCTCGGGCTCGCGGCCGAGTTCGCGCTCGTCACGACGGTGCTGCTCGTCGCCGTGGGTCTGTTCTCGCTCGTCGAGACGGCCGCGACCCGCGTCGCCCGACTGCCCCACGCCCACGCGACCGCGCTCGCGGGCTCCGCGGCCCTGGCCGCCACCCTGGCTGCGACCGTGCCCGACGTGCTCCTCCCTCCACCCTCACCCGACACCGACCCCGGGCTCGCGGGCTTCCTCCCCCACCGCGCGTTCGCCACCGCCGCGACGGGGGCGCCGAGTGTGCTCGGGTGGCTGACGCCGCTCGCCTGGGTCGCCGTCGCCGTCGGCATCACCGTGCTGGCCGCCCGCGTGCATCGTCCCGCCCCGCCTCCGCGCCGGTTCGTCGTCCCCCGAGGCACACGCCCGCTCCGCGCGACGACGGGGTGGGGGCTGCTCTGGCTCGAGCTCCTCGTGCTCCTCCGCACCCCGCAGCCCGCGCTCGTCGCGCTCGTCATCCCGGTCGCCGTCGCGGGCGTCGCCCTCGTGGCCCGGCTCCCGCACGCCGCGTCGGTGGTGCCGTCGCTCGCGGGAGCCGTCGTGTTACTGCCCGCGATCCTCGCGCTGCACGTCCCGGGCCGCACCCTGCCGTTCGACTGGGTGCCCGACCTGCTCACGGCGCGGCCCGCCGCCCGCCTCCTCCCGCAGTTCACCGCCGTCGCCCTCGTCGCGCTCGCGCTGGCGGCGCCGACCGTCGCGGCGCTCCTCCTCCTCGGACTCGTCGAGCCCGCCGCCGTGGGCGGTCTCGCCGTTCGCGGGCTGCTCGTCCTCACGCTCGCCCTCGCCTGCGGATCCCTCGTGCCGTGGAGCGAGCAGCAGCCCCTCTCGGCGAGCGCGGGCGGCCTGCTCTTCGCGCTCGCGTCCGTGCTCCTCGCTCTCGGGCTCTCCGCCGCGACGTCGGCGCTCGGCGCGGCGGCGGAGCTGCCGCTCCTGGCGGTCGCCGCGGTGCTCACGGGCGCCCTGTTCGCGAGCGCGCGGCTGCGGACGGGAGGTCGACCACATGCGGCTTAGCCTGCGGCGCCGCGTCACAGAGGGCGTCCGCCTCCGCTGCGCCACGGTCGAGCATCCGGGCCTCGGGTGCTCTGCGCCCGTCGGCTCACTCGAGGCGCTCGAGCTCGGGCTCGTCTCGCAGCGCGCCGCACTCACGCTCGGCGAGCGTCGCCTCGATCTGCCGCCCTGGTTCACCTCCGCGGCGATCCCGCTTCCCCACGGCATCGGGGCGGCGACGCTCGCCACGCTCCGCCACCAGGCGTCCGGCATGGCGCCACTGCTGCTCGCCGCGGTCGCCGCTCTTCTCGCCGGGCTCGCGTCGGCATCCTCGGGCCTCGCCGCGGCGGCCGCGCTCGCCCTCCTCGTACTCGTGAGCGTGCTCGTGCACGAACTCGGACACGTCGTCGTCTACCGCATGGTGTTCGGTCGTGCGGGCCCCGCGCTCGTCGTCGTGCGAGGCGCGAGCTGCCACGTCGTGCGACGAGCCGACGGCAGCCGCGCGGACGGCGCCGTCGTCGTCGCAGGAGGTGCGGCACCCGCGCTCGTGGCGGTCACGTCGCTGCCGCTCGTCGGCGTCGCGCCCTACCCGGTGCTGCTCGGCGCGCTCATCGCGCTCGGCCACCTGGCGGCGCTCGCACTGCCGTTCGGAGACGGCGCCTCGCTGCGCAGCATCTCGGCAGCGAGGCGCCGTCGGGCGACCGGCGCGCGGGGCTAGCGCCGCCGGTCAGCGCGGCCGGTCGGCGCGGCCGGTCAGCGTCGTCGCAGGCGCGACCAGGCGGCGAAGCCGACCGCCAGGAGGATCATCACGCCGAGCGCGATGCCCTGGAAGAGCGGGTCGATCCGCAGCAGCGTGAAGCCGTTGTAGAGCATGGCGATGAACAGGATGCCGAGCACGGTGCGCCAGACCGCGCCCTCGCCGCCGAGGATCGAGGTGCCGCCCACGACGATGCCCGCGAGCACCGTGAAGGTGAGTGTCGTCGCGATGGCGTCGTTCTCAGGAGCCGACGGCGTGCGTGCGAGGTCGATGACGCCCGCGACGCCGGCGGCGGCACCCGACAGCGCGAACGTCGAGACGCGCACGACGTTGACGCGGATGCCCGCGAGCCGCGCTGCCTCCGCGTTTCCGCCCGCCGCGTAGATGTAGCGCCCGAAGGTCGTACGCCAGAGCACCACGGCGAGGATGACGATGATGACGAGGGCGATCCAGGTGGGCAGCGAGATGCCGAGCGGCTTGGTCGTGGCGAGCCAGCGGAACTCGGGGAAGTCGACGCGGATCTGGCCGATGCCCTGCTTGCCGAACTGCGACACGAGCTTCGTGGCGCCCAGGATGATGAAGCTCATCGCCAGGGTCGCGATGAGCGGATTGACCTTGAGGTAGGTGCTGATCAGACCGTTCGCGATGCCGATGAGGAGGCCCGCGAGCACGCCCGCCGTGATCCCGAGCCCGGCCCCGGCGGCGCCGCCGACCTTGACGATGACGGTTCCGCAGATCACGGCGGTGAACATGTAGGTGGCGCCGATCGACAGGTCGATGCCGCCCGCGATGAGCACGAGGGTGCTCGCGGCGGCGACGATCAGGATGCCGGACTGCCGATCGAGCACGTTGCCGATGTTCTGCGCACCGAGGAACGCGGGGCTGCCGATCGACAGGGCGACGAACACGGCGAGGAACGGGAAGACGATGGCGATCGAGCGCCACGGCACCCGCTGCCAGAGGTTCGGCGTCGCCGCGACGTCGATGGTCTTGATGCCGATGGTGTCGCTCATGAGTCCTCGCTCGTGATCGGGTCCGCGAAGGCCGCGGTGATGATGTTCTCTTCCGTCATCTGGTCGCCGGCGAACTCCCCCACGACGCGTCCGCCGCGGATCACGAGGATGCGGTGCGCGAGGCCGAGCACCTCCTCGACGTCGGACGAGATGACGAGCACGCCGATGCCCTGCGCCGCCTGCTCGACGATGAGGTCGTAGATGGCGCGCCGCGACCCGACGTCGACGCCGCGCGTGGGCTCGTCGGCGATGAGCACCTTGCGGGCGCGCTGGAGAGCCCGGGCGAAGAGCACCTTCTGCTGATTGCCGCCCGAGAGGGCGGCGACGTTGCGACGGTCGTCACCGGCGACGGTGACGCGCTCGAGGATGCCGCGGGCCTGACGTCGCTCGTGCGCGGGGCGCAGCCAGCCGGCCGTGGCCACCTGGTCGAGATTCGACAGCGTCACGTTCTGACGGATGGGTCGCCCGAGCACGAGACCCTGCTCCTTGCGCGATTCGGCGATGAGGAAGATCCCGCTGCGCAGGGCCGTCGGGATCGACGCGCCGCACTCGACGCCGTCGACCTCGACGCTGCCGCCGTGGCGAGGCGAGGCGCCGTAGATCGCGTGCGCGATCTCGCTGCGTCCCGCGCCCACGAGGCCCGCGAGTCCGACGATCTCGCCGGGGCGGATCGACAGGGATACCCCGTTCACCCCCGGGGCGACGAGGTCGGTCACGGAGAGCACCGTGCCCTCGCCCGCCGGGGCCGGGGGCTTGGGCGGGAACCCCGACCCGAGCGTGCGGCCGAGCATTCCCTCGATGAGCGTCGCCTCGGTCTCGTCGGCGGCCGCCGCGGTGCGGATGAGGTGGCCGTCGCGCAGGATGGTCACGGTGTCGCAGAGCTCGAGCACCTCGGCGAGGAAGTGCGAGATGAGCAGCACGGTGTGACCGGAGGCCGCGAGCTGCCGCACGACCCCGTGCAGCAGCTCCGTGTCGTGCGCGGAGAGGGCAGCGGTCGGCTCGTCCATGATGATGAGCGACGCGCCGCGCGCGAGGGCCCGGAGGATCTCGACCTTCTGCTGGTCGGCGGTGCGCAGCGAGCCGACGAGCGCATCCGGGTCGAGGGTGAAGCCCGTGCGCTCGGCGAGCGCGACGTAGGCCTTGCGCAATTTGCGGCGGCTCACCCAGCCGAGCGTGCGCGGCTCGCGTCCGAGGAAGACGTTCTCGGCCACCGAGAGTCCGGGCACGAGGGCGAGCTCCTGGGCGATCGCCGCGATCCCGCGGTCGAGCGCCTCTCGGGGGCTGCTGAACCGGTGCTCCTCGCCGTCGACGAGCAGGGCGCCCGTGTCGGCCGTGTAGAGCCCCGAGATGATCTTGCTGAGCGTCGACTTGCCCGCCCCGTTCTCACCGACGAGGGCGTGCACCGAGCCGGGCTCGAGCCGCAGGTCGATGTCGGTCAGGACCGGCAGGCCGCCGAAGGACTTGCCGACACCCCGCAGCTCGATGAGGAGCTGCGGGGTGCCGGCGACCGAATCAGTCGGCACTGCTTATCCGGCCCACTCGCCGGTGAACTGGTCGGCCGTGTCCTGCGTGATGACACCGTCGTTCGGGAAGCCCTCGAAGGGGTCGATGTCGCCGCGGTTGTTGCCGTTGCGCAACGCGTCGATCATCGCCTCCATGCCCAGGCGACCCGTCGTGGCGGGCGCCATCAGCACGTCCGAGAAGACGGACCCGTCGGCGACGTGCTCCTGACCCCAGACCGACCCGCCGTAGCCGACGAGCAGGAAGTCGCTCATCGACATGCCCGCTGCTTCGATCGCGAGCGCGGCGCCCTGGAGTCCCTGGTCGGACGTGACGATCGCGTCGATGTCCGAGTTGCCGGTGAGGATGTCGGCGACGGCGGTCTGCGCCGCGGCCGGGTTCCAGAACGTCTCACCCTCGGCGACGACGGTCACGGGGGTTCCCGCGGTCACCTCCTGGAAGGCATCCCACAGCGCGATGCTCACCGCAGAGGTCTTGAGGTCGTGGAGGTACGCGACGTTGCACGGATCGAGATCCTTCGACGCGCACGCCGCGACGGCCTGCTCGCCGAACTTCTCTCCGAGGATCGAGCCGACGAACACGACGTTCGCCGAGAGCCCTTCGAGCTGGGTCGCGCCGCTCGTGAAGTCGTCGCCGAGGATCTGGTCGATGTTGACGACCGTGATGCCGGCCTCGATCGCCTCGCCGACGACGTCGTAGATCGCGGGGCCGTAGACGGGCTGCACGATCATGCCGTCGTACTGACCCGACGCGATGACGTCCTGAATGAGGGTGACCTGGAGGTTGGGGTCGAGGTTGCCGTCGAAGACGGTGAGCTCGGCGTTGTTCTCGTCCGCGACGCGCTGTGCTTCGGCGAGCATCGGCTCGTCATAGGTGTTGGCGACGGCGAACGAGATGTAGGCGATCTGGAGTCGCTCCTCCTCGCCGCCACCTCCCCCGTCGGCCGGGGCGGTGCAGGCGGCGAGCGCGACGGTCGCGACGGCGACCGTGCCGATCGTCGCCATGCGGCGCAGGGTGGTGGAGCGTGACTGCCTCATGACTTCTCCTTTGAAATCGGGCGGGAACCGGCGGATCTCCTGCGACCCGTCGACTGCCTTTCAGCGTCACTGTACATGGCTGTGCGTTTTGAGTGAAACAGTTGGCGGAAAATCGATCAACGGTGTGCGTTGCCGTCGAACTGCGGGGTTGCGGTGGGGATCGCGGCCCGGCAATGTGTAGTGCGACTGAACCGTAAGGGAGCAAGCATGACGCTGAACGTCGACGCCTGGCTGGACGCCTACCGGGTCGCCTGGGAGACCCGCGACCCCGACGCCGCGGCCGCGCTCTTCGCCGAGGATTCGACCTACCTCGAGGAGCCCTACGCCGAGCCCTTCGTCGGTCGCGTCGGCGTGCGGGACTACTGGACTCGGGTCACCGCGACCCAGGAGGACATCGAGTTCCGCACCGGGGAGGCGATCGTCGCGGGCTCGCGCGCCGCCGTCGAGTGGTGGGTGACGCTGCGCAACGGCGGAGCCGAGGTGACCCTCGCGGGCGAGTTCTGGCTCGAGTTCGATGACGCCGGACTGTGCCGCACGCTGCGCGAGTACTGGCACTTCGGTGCAGGACACCACACGCCTCCCGCCACCTGGGGGAAGTGACCCGACCAGCGGGTTGAGTGCCCGGCGCAGCCGGGTGTATCGAAACCCCCACGGGTGACTCGCAGGTGGGGGTTTCGATACACCGCGCTGCGCGCGGCACTCAACCCGCGGGGGGGCTAGAGCAGCGCCGAGACGGGGTTCTCGATCCGTCGCACGAACGCCGCCATCCACTCCGCCGCGACGGCCCCGTCGATGACGCGGTGGTCGGCCGACAGCGTCACCGACATGACGGTGCCCACCGCGAGCTGTCCGTCGTCGACGACCGGCTGCTGCTTCGCCGCCGACACCGCGAGGATGCCCGACTGCGGCGGGTTGAGGATCGCGGAGAACTCGTCGACCCCGTACATCCCGAGGTTCGACACCGAGAAGCTCCCGCCCTCGAGCTCGTGCTGCTGCAGTCGGCCCTCCCGCGCGCGCGAGGCCATTTCGGCGACGGTATCGCTCACCTCGACGAGCGTGAGCCGGTCGACGCCGCGCAGCACCGGCGTGAGCAGTCCCCCGTCGACCGCGACCGCGACCGCCACGTCGACGCCGGTGAAGCGCAGGATGTGGTCGCCGCCCCAGATCGCGTTGGCGGCGGGCACGTCGACGAGGGCGCCCGCGACGGCCTTGAGCACGAAGTCGTTGACACTCACCTTGCGGGGCGCGGCCTCGTTGACCTGGGCACGCAGCTGCAGCAGCCGATCGACTCTGCAGTGTGCCGTGACGTAGAAGTGCGGGACGGTCGTCTTGCTCTCGGTGAGGCGCCGCGCGATCGCCTTGCGCATCCCCGTGAGCTTCTCGGGCGTGCCGAGGGCTCCCCCGGCTGTCGGGGTGACGGATGCCGCGGCCGGGGTCGGCGCAGACGTCGCGCCGTCGAGGTCACGGCGCACGATCCGCCCACCCGGGCCGGTGCCCGCGAGGCCGGCGAGGTCGATGCCGCGTTCGCGTGCGAGCCGACGGACGATCGGGCTCGCGACGAGGCGACCGGAGGCCGATGCCTCCGGCGGAGACGACGCCACCGACGCCTCCGCCGAAGGGTTCTGGGATGCCGCGGGCGCGGGTGTCGCGGGCGCCGTCTCGGGTTCGGGTGCCGCCGACACCGCGGCGGGTTCGGGGGTCGCGGCGGCCTCCGTCGCGGCCACCTCCGTCGCGCCGGCGGCGGCGAGCGCCGAGGCGATCGCGTCGTCACCCTCCCCGTCCGCGAGGATCACCGCGATCGGCACCCCGACATCCACCGTGTCGCCCGCGGGCACGAGCAGCCGCCCGACGGTGCCGGCGACCTCGGCGGCGTACTCGACGACGGCCTTCTCGGTCTCGATCTCGGCGAGCACATCGCCGACGGCGACCTGCTGCCCGGGCTGCGCGATCCAGGTCTGGATGGCGGCCTCGGTGACGCCGGCGAGCGCGGCCGGCATGCGCACGACGTTGGCCATCAGCGACCACCCATTCCTGCGCGCACGCGTTCGAGGCCGGCGACGACCTCTTCGGTGCGGGCGATCGCGGCGCGCTCGAGCACCTTGGAGATGCTCGGGCTCGCCTCGCTGCCGGTGACCCGCTGCACGGGCTGATCGAGCCAGTCGAACAGCCGACGCTGGATCTCGTCGGCGAGCCAGCCGCCGTAGGAGGTGCCCTGCGCGCCCTGCTCGACGATGAGCACGGCGTTCGTCTTCTTCACGCTCTCCTCGATCGTGGTCCAGTCGATCGACGCGCGGTCGAGCCAGCGCAGGTCGATGAGCTCGCCGTCGACGCCCGACTGCTCGATCGCCTCGAGCGAGTGCTTCACCATCGAGAGGTACGAGATCACTGTCACGTCCGACCCCGCGCGGCGGATCGCGGCGGTGCCGGGCGGGATGACGTAGTCGAGGTCGCCCTCGGGCACGAGATCGGCGGTGCCGTAGAGGTCGACGTGCTCGATCACGAGCACGGGGTCCTGCAGCGCGAGTGCGGCGTTCATGAGCCCCACGTAATCAGCGGCCGACGAGGGCGCGACGATGCGCCAGCCCGGGGCCGTCGCGAAGATGCCGGCCGGGTCCATGAGGTGCTGCGACCCGTAACCCGACCCCATCGCGACCTTGGTGCGCAGCACGAGCGGCACCGGGTTGTCGCCGCCGAACATGTGGCGCGCCTTGCCGATCTGGTTGAACACCTGGTCGGCGGCGACCCACATGAAGTCCGGGTACATGAACTCGACCACGGGCCGGAAGCGGCCGTCGAGCGCGAGCCCGCCGCCGAGGCCCGTGAAGGCGTTCTCGCTGATCGGGGTGCCGAGCACGCGCCCGTCCCCGGGCGTGCCCTCGCCGTACTTGGCGAAGAGTCCCTTCGTGGCACCGTTGGTGCCGCCGGAGAGCCGATGCACGTCTTCGCCCATCACGACGATGCGAGGGTCCTGCTCCATCCGGCGGTCCATGACGCCGGCGACGGCATCCACGAATCTGATGTCGGTCCAGCCGCCGGTGTGCGCGGTCGGCTCGGCCACCCGCAGGTCGGCGAGCTCGCTGCCGTCGCCGCGGATGCCGACGTCGACGAATCCGGGATCCGGCCACAGGGCGGGGCGGATGCGGCGCTTCCCCGGGTTCTCCGGGTCGGCCTCGACGAGCTCACCGGACACCTCGGCCATGACCTCCTGCGCGGTGGCGCGCACGGCAGCGGCGCGGTCGGCGTCGAGCAACCCGAGCTTCGTCATCTCGGTCGCGACGCGCTCGAGGGGGTCGCGCGCTCGCCAGGTCTGCTCCTCGTCCTTGGTGCGATACCCGAAGGCGCTCCCGGGGTACGGGCCGTTCTGGTGGAAGAAGCGGTAGACCTCGGCCTCGACGACCGCGGGACCCTCGCCCGCGCGCATCCGCTCGGCCGCCTCCTCCATCGCGAGGTGCACGGCGAGCGGGTCCATGCCGTCGACGCGCCACCCCGGGATGCCGAAGCCCTGCCCGCGCACGGAGAGTCGAGTGTCGGCGGTGATCTCCGACACGTGGGTGGACACCCCGTACAGGTTGTTCTCGATGAAGAACGCGACGGGCAGCTTCCAGGTCGCGGCGAGATTCATCGACTCGAGCACGGAGCCGATCTGGCTCGCGCCGTCGCCGAAGTAGTTGATCGTGAGGTCGGTGGTGCCGGAGTGCTTCTGCGCCCACGCGTTGCCCGCGGCCATCGCGGCACCGCCGCCGACGATCGCGTTGGTGCCGAGCGCGCCGGCCTCGAACCACTGGAGGTGCATCGAGCCGCCGCGTCCGCGGCAGTAGCCGTCGGCGAGCCCGAGGATCTCCGCGAGAGTACGACGCAGCACGGTGCGGATGTCGGGGGTGACGAGGTCGTCGAGGTCGAGGGTGCCGCCCGAGACGTGCGTGATCGCCTTCGCGAGGAACTGGTGGTGCCCTCGGTGGGAGCCGTTGACGGCATCCGTCGACCGCAGTCCGACGATCGAGCCGACCGCGCCGCCCTCCTGGCCGATGCTCGAGTGCGCGGGTCCGTGCACGAGGCTCTCGGCGGCGAGCTCGAGAACGGTCTCCTCGAACGCCCGGATGAGGTGCAGCTGGCCGAGCATCGTCGCGAGGAGCGCCGGATCGGCGGCTTTCCAGTCGGCCGCGGTCGTCGTCAGTTCGATCCAGGGCGTCCCGGTCTGCAGGCTCCGTCGCTTGGGCATGGCGGCAGAGTATTCGGATTGAATCCAATGTGCAAGCGATACGCCCGGAACACAGGGTTGACCTCCGTACAGACCCTGCTATTGTATCCAACATGGCAGGGATGCCCGGAATGCGCGGCGCCGATCACTTCGGCATCACGGTGCCCGACCTCGACGAGGCGGAGCGCTTCCTCGTCGACGTGCTCGGCGCCCACCACGTCTACACCCTCGGCCCCAAACAGGCCGACGACGACTGGATGACCGAGCAACTCGGCGTGCATCCGCGCACCGTCATCCGTGAGATCCGGTTCTACCGGCTCGGGTCGGGCACCAACCTCGAGGTCTTCCACTACGACGCCGCCGACGGCCAGGCCGGTCCGCCGCGCAACAGCGACATCGGCGGCCACCACATCGGGCTCTACGTCGACGATCTCGATGCCGCGGTCGCGCACCTGCGTTCCCACGGCGTCGAGGTCATGGGCGTGCCCATCGCGAGCGCGGGAGCGTCGGCAGGCCAGCGCTGGATCTACTTCCGCGCCCCCTGGGGTCTGCAGTTCGAGCTCGTGAGCTATCCCGGCGGCAAGGCCTACGAGGCCGACAGCCCCGTGAAGCTCTGGCATCCCGCGCATCCGGCAGAATGAGCGCTGTGACGGATGCCGCGCCGCCCACGGCGTCCCACGGGGCGTCGGGCGCTCGCATCGCCGCGGAACTGCGCGACGCCATCCTCGCCGGCGAGTACGCACCCGGCACGCGCATCCGCCAAGACGACCTCGCCGACCGGCACGGTGCGAGCCGGCTGCCCGTGCGCGAGGCACTCAGGATGCTCGAGGCCGAAGGCCTGCTCACCCTCGTGGCGAACACGGGGGCGTGGGTCGCCACGCTCTCCCTCGCCGACTGCGAGGAGCTCTACCGCCTCCGCGAGCGCATCGAGCCGCTGCTCCTCTCGTACAGCATCCCCTTGCTCCACGAGGGTGCGATCGAGCACCTCGGCGAACTCGCCGACGCGATGGAGACGGCCGACGACGTCGAACAGTTCCTGGCGCTCGACCGCGACTTCCACCTCGGCAGCTACGCCGCCGCCGACACGGCGGTGCTCGGCGACCTCGTGCTCGGGCTGTGGAACCGCACCCAGCACTACCGCCGCGCGTTCACCCGGGTCTTCCGCTCCGTGGGGGAACGCGACGTGCACCACGACCACCACCTCCTCGTCGCGGCCATCCGTCGCCGCGACATCGAGGAGGCGGAACGCATCCAGGCAGCCCACATCCGTCGCACGCGCCTCGAGCTCGCGCGGCATCCCGAGATTTTCGAGTAGAGCACGAGGAACGCATGGCCATCGCAACCGTCAACCCCGCCACCGGCGAGACCGAGAAGACCTTCGAGGCGCACACCCCCGCCGAGGTGGAGCGCCGCCTCGGCCTCGCCGCGGCCGCGTTCGAGACACTCAAGGGCACGACGTTCGCGCAACGCGGAGAGTGGATGCGCGCGGCCGCCGACCTGCTCGACGCCGACCTGGAACCGCTCGCCGAGATCCTCACGCGGGAGATGGGCAAGCCGATCGGTGCCGCCCGGGCCGAGGTGAAGAAGTGCGCGAAGGGCATGCGGTTCTACGCCGAGCACGCGGAGGGCTTCCTCGCCGACGAGCCGCTCGACGACCCCTTGGCCGTCGGAGCGTCGCGGGCCGTCGCGCGCTACCAGCCCCTCGGCGTCGTGCTCGCCGTGATGCCGTGGAACTACCCGCTCTGGCAGGTCGTGCGCTTCGCCGCCCCCGCGCTCATGGCGGGCAACACGGGCGTGCTCAAGCACGCCTCGAACGTGCCGCAGTCGGCGCTCTACCTCGACGAGCTGTTCGCGCGCGGCGGGTTCCCCGAGGGCGCGTTCACGACGCTCCTCATCGGATCGGCCGAGGTGAAGGCGGTGATCGAAGACCGTCGGGTTCGCGCCGTGACACTCACCGGTTCGGAGCCCGCCGGCCGATCGGTCGCCGCCACGGCCGCGGCCCAGGTGAAGAAGTCGGTGCTCGAGCTCGGTGGGTCCGACCCCTTCATCGTGATGCCGAGTGCCGACCTCGAGAAGGCGGTCGCGACGGCGGTGGATGCGCGCACGGTCAACAACGGGCAGTCCTGCATCTCGGCGAAGCGCTTCCTCATCCACGACGCCGTGTACGACGACTTCGTGGAGCGTTTCACGGCCGCGATGGCGGGGCTGCGCATGGGCGACCCTCTGTCGGACGAGACGCAGATCGGACCGATCGCCACCGCCTCCGGCCGTGACGAGCTCGCCGAGCTCGTCGACGACGCGCGCGCGAAGGGTGCGGACATCCTCACCGGTGGCACGATCCCGGACGGGCCGGGTTGGTTCTACCCGCCGACCGTCGTCACGGGCGTCACGCCTGCGATGCGCCTCCACCTCGAGGAGACCTTCGGCCCGGTCGCGACGGTATACCGGGTGAAGGATGCCGACGAGGCGATCGCCCTCGCCAACGTCACCGACTTCGGGCTGTCGTCGAGCGTCTGGACTCAAGAACCGGGAGAGCGCGACCGCTTCACGCGCGAGCTGGAGGCCGGCGCGGTCTTCGTCAACGGCATGACGATCTCCTACCCCGAGCTGCCGTTCGGCGGCATCAAGAACTCGGGCTTCGGCCGCGAGCTCGCCGCGGCCGGCATCCGCGAGTTCTGCAACCTCAAGACCGTCTGGGAGGCCTGACGTGGCGCGCCTCGGATTCCTCGGCCTCGGCACGATGGGCCGAGAGATGGCGCGCCGCCTCGTCGACGCCGGGCACGAGGTCGCCGTCTGGAACCGCTCCGCCGAGCCGGTCGACGAACTCGTCGCGGCGGGCGCCGTGGCTGCCTCATCACCTGCCGAGGCACTCGCCGCCCCGATCTCGTTCTCGATGCTCGCCAACGACGAGGCCGCCGACAGCGTGCTCTCCGCGGGGAACCTCGCGGGAGATGCCGGCCGCCTGCACATCGCGATGGCCTCGCTCAGCCCGGCCGCGGCATCCCGTCTCTCGGAGCGGGCAGCGGGGGCGGGCGTCGCCTACCTCGCCGCCCCCGTGCTCGGCCGCTTCACGGTCGCCGCGGCGGGCGAGCTCAACATCATCGCCGCGGGCGCCGCAGCCGACCTCGAACGCGCGGCCCCGTACTTCGACATCCTCGGCAAGCGGGTGTGGACCGTCGGCGCCGAGCCGCGGATCGCGAACGTCGTCAAGGCGGCCGTCAACTACGACATCATCCACGCGTTCCAGGCGATCGCCGAGTCGGTCGCGCTCGTCGAGGCGAACGGAGTGGAGGCCGCCCAGTTCACCGAGTTGCTGTCGTCGACGCTCTTCCCGGGTCCGGTCTACACGGGCTACGGCGCGATGATCGCGGAACGCCGCTACACGCCGCCCGGTTTCACGATGGCGCTCGGCTCGAAGGATCTCGGCCTCGCCGAGACGATCGCGGCCGAGGCGGGCATCGAGCTGCCGACCGCGCCGGTGCTGCGTCGGATGTTCGATGCCGCGCTCGCCGCCGACGACCTCAAGGACGTCGACTGGTCGGGCGTCGCCGAGATCACCCGGCAGCAGCGCTTCTGAGCGCTGCTTTCCGTTTTCAGGACTTCGTGTTGCAGGAGTCTGCTCGTGGGGACGGCGACACGACTTCTGTTGACTTGAGCCCCACACTGCCCTGAAAACGGAAAGCCCCCCGGCGTTGCTACGTCAGGCGCCACCCGCGGTCGATGTAGATGCTCTCCCCCGAGATGCCCTGGTTGCGCAGCAGGAACTGGGTGGCATCCACGATGTCGCCCATCGTCGCGAGCTCCCCGCCGGGGGTGCGGCTCGTGTACTGGTCGAGCACGCCCTCGGGCTTGTTCGCCCAGAACGGGCTGTCGCCGATGATGCCGGGGTGGATCGCGTTGACGCGGATGGGCGTGAGTTCCAGGGCGAGCGTGCGGGTGAGCCCCTCGACGCCGCCGTTGATCGTCGAGACCGTCGTCGACCCCGGGTACGGGGCGTCCTTCGCCCGGCCGCCGAACAGCACGATGCCGGTCTCGCGCGACGGCTCGAGGCGGTCGAGCAGGGTGTGCACCGTCTCGGCGTAGCCGACCAGCTTGAGGGTCACGAGACGGCGGGCCTTCGCGATGTCGTAGTCGCGGATCGTGTTCGCGTCGCGTTCGATCGCGGCGAGCACGAGACCGTGGATGCGACCGAGCCCGGCGAGCTGCCCGGCGATCGACTCGGGCTCCGAGATGTCGAGCGCGACGTGCGAGGCGTCGGGGCCGAGACCTTCGGCGATCGTGCGGCAGTTCTCGTCGTCGCGGCCCGTGATGACGACCTTGTCGCCGCGGGCGATGACGTCTTTCGCGAGCTCGAGCCCGATGCCCGAGGTGCCTCCGACGATGAGGATGGTGCGGGATGACATGCGGCTCCTTCGCTGCGAGTCGGGTGGGAGACAGGTGCTACGGCTTCTTCTCGCCGCGCCCTTCGGGGGTGTTGAGGTGCGATTGGGCGTCGCGCGCGGCGACCATGGGCCCGTCGAACGAGTAGTAGCGCGTGCCGGCGATGAGCAGCTCCTCGGCGGGGAACTTCGTGATGACCTCGCATCCCGTGGCGGTCACCACGACCTCCTCCTCGATGCGCGCAGCACCCCAGCCGTCGGCGGAGGGCCAGTAGGTCTCGAGGGCGAACACCATGCCCTCTTCGAGCACCTCGGGGTGGTCGAGCGAGACGAGGCGGCTGAAGATCGGCTTCTCCCAGATGGAGAGCCCGACGCCGTGCCCGTACTGGAGGGCGAACGCGGCCTCTTCGTCGGCGAAGCCGAACTCCTGCGCGGTCGGCCAGACGCTCACGATGTCGGCCGTCGTCGCGCCGGGCTTCACGAGGGCGATCGCCCAGTCCATGTACTCCCGCGCGCGCTTGTACGCGTCCCGCTGCGCGACCGAGGCCGAGCCGACCGCGAAGGTGCGGTAGTAGCACGTGCGGTAGCCGTTGAACGAGTGCAGGATGTCGAAGAACGCGGGGTCTCCCGGACGGATCAGCCGGTCGGAGAACACGTGCGGATGCGGCGAGCAGCGCTCCCCCGAGATGGCGTTGACGCCCTCGACGTACTCGGAGCCGAGGTCGTAGAGCGTCTTCGCGACGAGCCCGACGGCCTCGTTCTCGCGCACCCCCGGCTTGAGGAAGCGGTAGAGCTCGTCGTAGGCGGCATCCACCATCGACGCGGCCTGCGTGAGCAGCCGGATCTCGTCGCCGGTCTTGATGCGGCGGGCCTCCATGAAGAGCTGCTGCCCGTCGACGACGTGGATGCCGGCCTTCTGCAGCGCGAAGAGGATTGGCAGCTCGATGACGTCGACGCCGAGAGGCTGATCGGCGATGCCGAACTTCTCGAGCTCCCGCTTGATCTTCGCGGCGACCTCGTCGGCGATGCCCGCGTCGGGATGGAACGCGCCGCGGAGCGTCGAGATGCCGGCACGGGCACCGCCCTCGAGCCGCGGACGGGTCGCGCCCTCGTGCGGCGCGTTGGGGTCGGCATCCATCTCGGCCGTCGTCACGTCGAGCCAGGGGTTGTACAGCTGATGATGCTTCGCCGCAGAGCCGAAGTCCCACGAGATCGGATCGGAGTTGCGCGTCAGCAGCGCGAAACGGATGAGCTTGTCCATCGCCCACGTGCCGATGTGGGTCGCCGTCATGTACCGGATGTTGGAGAAGTCGAACGCGAGCACCGCACCGAGCTCGCTGCGCTCGAGCTGCGACTTCAACCGGGCCAACCGCTGGGTGCGCAGCCGATCGAAATCGATCCGCGCCTCCCAATCGACGGCGTTCATGCCCGTGGTAGCGGTGTCCTTCATCGGATCCTCCGGTTGGCGCGTGGTGCGTACACTCCCGCCGTGCGTTAAGCAGGGCGGTATATCTGTTTAGCATAGTTGAACAGCACGTCAACAGAGCCGCGTACTATCATCGCCTTACGCGGGGCAGGCAACCGGGGATTGCGCCCGGGCTGAACGGTTCGACACCCTCCGCAGAGAGGATCCGGAGCCGTGACAGCGGACATCGGCGGACGGCTCCGCGAGGCACGTCTCGAGCGCGGCCTGAGTCTGCGCAGCGTCGCCCAGGAACTCGGCGTCTCGGCGTCTCTCATCTCCCAGGTCGAGACGGGCAAGACCCAGCCGTCGGTCTCCACGCTCTACGCGATCGTGAACCACCTCGGCGTCTCGATGGACGAGCTGCTCGGCACCGGACCGCGCCAGCCCGTCGAGCCGGGCGAACCGCCGCTCATCTTCGGCCACAGCGGACCCATCCTGCCCGCCGTGCAGCGTGCGGGCGAGAACCCCGTGCTCGAGATGGAGAACGGCGTGCGCTGGGAGCGTCTCGCCGTCGGCGAGGGTGGGCCGGCCGACGCCCTGCTCGTCACCTACGAACCCGGCGCCACGAGCTCGATCGAGAACAAGCTCATGCGGCACTCCGGCATCGAGTACGCCTACCTCCTCGAGGGCGAGCTCACGCTGCAGCTCGACTTCGACACGCACGTGCTCGGCCCGGGCGACTCGCTGCAGTTCGACTCGGTGCGGCCGCACCTCTACTCCAACCGCGGCACGACGCCGGCCCGCGGGCTGTGGTTCGTCGTCGGACGCCGTCAGCACAACCAGGCGATGCCGGCGCCCGCGGGCACGGTCGCCGACGCACGCCCGCAGTCCGGCGCCGAACTCACCTCGGCCGTCGACGTGCTGCAGGCGATGGATCGGCTGAACTAGCCCCGGTCGTGCGCGGCCGGCCGTGCCACGGTCGCCCACGGGTCGATGAGCGTCTTGATCTGCCGCGCCGTGCCGTCGACGAGTGGCTGGATGCCGTCCGTCACGAGCGCCTCGAGCGGGATGACCTCGCCCGCGACGTCGCTCCAGTCCGGCCGGGTGCCGAGCAGTCGCACCGCTTCCGGCAGATCCTCCGCGTAGACGTGCGCGACCGTGCCGACGATCGTGAGCTCCCGCATCGTCCAGTCCGAGAACAGCACATCGATCGGGGCCTTCTGGATGCCGACGGGCACGATCGTCGCGCCGGGTCGGGCGGCCTCGAACACCGAGTCGATGCCGGGCCGGCTGCCGCTCACCTCGAAGAAGACGTCGGCCTCCATCCCGAGCTCGTCGAGCTTCTCGGTCAGCGTGGACGTGCCGGCGACGAGCTTCGCGTGCGCGCCGAGGGTCATCGCGAGATCGAGTCGCTCCTCGTCACGGTCGACGACGAGCACGCGCGCGCCGACGGCCGCGGCCGCGACGGTGATGAACGTGCCGATCCCGCCGACGCCGACGATGACCGCATCCTGCCCCGCGCGCAGCCCGCTGCGTCGCACCGTATGCACGGCGATCGACATCGGCTGGGCGAGCCCGAGGGTGTCCATCGGAAGCCCCGAGTCGCTCACGTCGAGGAGCGTCGACGCGGGAGCGACGACGTAGCCCTGCAGGCCGCCGTCGTGCTGCAGTCCGAGGGTCGAGTACTCCCGGCAGAGGTTCGTGCGACCCGTGCGGCACATCTTGCACTCACCGCACGCGATGCCGGCGCCGGCGACGACCGAGGCACCGGGCGGGAAACCGGCGACGCCGGGACCGGTGCGCTCGACCGTGCCGGCGAACTCGTGGCCGAGCACCATCGGCGGACGCGCGAGCACGGGGCCGCGCGCGTACTCGGTGGCGTCGCTGCCGCAGATGCCGCAGACCCCGACCCTCACGAGTACCTCACCCGGTCCGGGCTCGGGCACCTCCCGCTGCTCGAAGACGATGTCGTTCGGGCCCCGATAGATCGAGGCGGAGTACTTCTCGGTCACAGACGTGCGTCCTCCGGTACGGGGAGCTGCGCCGCCATCCGCGACTCGAGCATGCGCCCCATGTGGTTCTCGTACACCGCGGCGTGCGCCGGGGAGTCGAGGTAGGCGGTGAGGCCCGCCTCGTCGCGCACGATCGCGGCGACCGCGTAGTCCGCCCCCGGCCGCAGCCGCAGGTTCTCTCCGCACCGGTACGACACGAGCTCCGGGATCCCGTCGGCCATCGCCTCGAGGGCGGAGGTGAGCGCGGCGACCTGGTCGGCGCTCACCCCCTCCTTCCAGGTGAACGCGACGAGATGCAGGATCACGACTCGGCCTGCACCTGGGCGGCGCCGCCGTCGGTGTACGTGTACGGGTTCTGGATCGGCTCGTCGCGCTCGATCTCGGGGTGCATGCCCGCGGTCCACGCCTCGGGTCCGAGCTGCGACCGCACGTGCTCGACCGAGGCCGCGACCTTGTCGGCGATCGGCTTGAGCGGCAGCCCGATGCGCTTGCCGTCGTACTTCACGACCTTGCCGTTGACCATGACGGTGTGGATGTCGGCGGTGCCCGCCTGGTAGACGACGTGCGCCTCCGGGTAGACGATCGGCGTCATCGCGGGCGACTCGTCGTTCTTGATGAGCAGCAGGTCGGCCTTCTTGCCGGGCGTGATCGACCCGAGGTCGTGCTCGCGTCCGATCGACTTCGCCCCGCCCATGGTCGCCATGTAGAGCACGTCGCCCGCGGTGAGGCGGTTGGCGACGATCGTCTCGTTCTTCGCGTGGGCCTCGAGGTGGTCGCGCGACCGGTCGGCGGAGAGCGTCGCGCGCATCGCCGAGAAGAAGTCGGCACTCCACCACACGCTCGTGTCCATCGACAGCGAGGCGGGGATGCCGTGGCGGCGGATGGTCCACGTCGACGGGTACCCCTGGCCGGCGCTCTGCTCGCTCTCGGTGGCGACGGAGACCGTGCCGCCCGACGCGGCGATCTTCTGGTAGCTGCTCTCGCCGAGGCTCGTCGCGTGCACGTAGGTGACCTTGTCGGTCATGTAGCCGGCATCCCACATCTGGTCGATCGAGGTGTCGGTCGTGGCGCCCCACACACCGGCGTGCGTGGTGACCCGCAGGTCGAACTCGCGGGCCGTGAGGAAGCCGCCCTCTTCGGGGAACTCGGGGGCGCCCGTGACGTCGAATGCGATCTCGAAGTCGATGAGGTCGTGCGTGCCGATGTTGTCGGAGAGGAACTTCTTGAACGCGGGGTCGGCGGCCCAGTCGTTCGGGCTGCCCATGTGGTTGCCGTACGCGAACACGAAGCGGCCCGGGATGTCCTTCAGCGCCTGGAGCGCGGCCTCGCCGTGCTCGAGACTGCGCAGGCCATGCGACCAGTCGAGGGTCGTCGTGACGCCGGTGTCGACCGACTCGAGCGCGCTCAGCAGGTTGCCCGCGTAGATGTCCTCGGGGCGGAACGCGAACCCGTGCTGGAGGTAGTAGAAGACGAAGTACTGGCTGAGCGCCCAGTCGCCGCCGTAGCCGCGCAGGTTGGTCTGCCACATGTGCCGGTGGGTGTCGATGAAGCCGGGCGTGATGATGCCGCCGGTCGCGTCGATCTCGAGCGCGTCGGCGGGGACCTCGAGCTTCGGTCCCACCGCGGTGATGGTGTCGCCGGTGACGAGCACGTCGGCGTTCTCGAGCGTGCCCGCGGTGTCGACCGTGATGACGGTGGCGTTGCGGAAGACGACGGGCCGACCGGCGGGGAACTCGTCGGCGCGGGGCTGGGGGTTGGACATGTCTCTCCAGTCGACGTTGAGTGGATCAGGATGCGATCGGGCCGCTCCCGTGTTCAGTGAGGCTATACGTAGTGTGCGTTGCGAACAAGCTTTCCGGGGCCCGTCGGCCCTCGGGCTCTGAGTTTGTGGCGTCCTACTTCCTCCCGTTCACCAGACATGAACGATCGGCTAGGCTCCCGCCCGTGACCACGAGAATCGCCGTCGTCGGAGCCGGAGCGAACGGAGCGGGGGTCGGCGCCGACCTCACGCGCGCCGGAGAAGACGTCACGCTCATCGAACAGTGGCCCGTGCACGTCGAGGCGATGCGCGAGCACGGCGTGCGGGTCGAGACCGAGGACGCCGAGCCCGAGATCACCCCGGTACGCGTGCACCACGTGTGCGAGGTCGCCGAACTGCGCGACACGTTCGACATCGTGCTGCTGCTCGTGAAGGCCTACGACACGCGCTGGGCGACCGAGCTCGTGCTCCCCCGACTCGCGCCCGACGGGCTCATCGCGGGCGTGCAGAACGGGATGACGGCGTCCGATGTCGGCTCCATCGCGGGCGACGCGCGCACGCTCGGAGCCGTGATCGAGGTCTCGTCGACGATGTACGAGCCGGGCGTCATCCATCGGCACACGCCGCGCGAGCGCTCGTGGTTCGCGGTCGGCAGCCTGACCCCTGCGACGCACGGTCGCGAGGAGGAGCTCGCCGGCATCCTGCGTCACGCCGGCACCGTCGCGGTCGTCGACGACATCCTCGCCGCCAAGTGGATGAAGCTCGTCAGCAACGCGAGCGTGCTCGTGCCGACAGCGGCGCTCGGGATGCCGATGGCAGACGCGCTCGTCGTGCCCGGGATGCGGGAGCTCATGACCCGGGCCGGTCAGGAGGCGCTCGACGTCGGTCGCGCGCTCGGGCACCCGATCCTCCCGATCTTCGGGCTGCGCGCCGACGATGTCGCGCAGCCCGAATCGGTCGTCTCGACGATGCTCGATGCCCTCTACGCAGGATTCGTGCGTCCCGGCGCCACGACCACCGTGCTCCAGGACTGGACGAAGGGCCGCCGCAGCGAAGCCGGGGACATCAACGGCGTCGTGGTGCGCTCGGGCGCCGAGACCGGCGACCCGACGCCGGTGAACGCCGCCATCCTCGAGGTCGCCCGCCGCATCGAGTCGGGAGAACTCACCCCCGGCTCCGACAACCTCGCCCTGCTCGAGAGCCTCGCGGAGGGGTGACCCGAGGGGTTCCAACCGGCTTTCCGTTTTCAGGACTTGGTGTTGCTGATGTCGACTGAAGTCAACCGACGGTTCACTCTGACCGACATCCGCCCCGTGAGTTCCTGAGAACGGAGCGTTCGGCGCCAGCGAATCGACTCCTCCCCAGGCCGGACCCAGCAGGACGATCCCCCGGCGCCCGAGTGCACGAGTCCGAGGCCGCAGCGAAAGTTGCAGTCTGCCGCGATGTACTCAGCAGCGGCGGTCGTCGACGCCTTCGGCGGCATCGCGCGCCGCGACCAAATCCTCGCGACCGGGCTGAGCGGCACGGACATCACGGCGGCGGTCCGGCGGGGCGAACTCCGTCGCGTGCGTCGTGCGTACTATGCGAGTCCACGGGCACTCGCGGATGCCGTGGTCGCGACCCGTGTCGGCGGCCGGTTGGGCGGGCTCAGCGCGGCTCGCACCTATGGCCTCTGGGCAGGCTTCGACGACCGCTGCCATGTCGTCGTCGCCACGAACGCGTCGAGGCTACGGCTCATTTCGACAACTGACATCGCGACGCCCGACACCGGTGACCGGCACGTCGCCGTGCATTGGCAGGATGCCGGACCGAATCGCGAGTGCTGGCGGGTCGGTCTGCTGGATGCGCTGCGTCAGGTCGCGTCGTGGTGCGACCAGGAGACCGCGATGGCGACCCTCGACACCGCGCTCGACGCGGGGCACGTCACCCGCGCCTCGCTCGTGAGCGCATTTGCCGCCGAGCCTGCGGCGTCGCGTCTTCGCGCAGCCTCGGCCGCACCGGGCAGCGGCTCCGGCTACGAGTCGATCGTCGTGCGGCGGCTTCGTGCGATCGGCTTGCGAGTCCGCCAGCAGGTCGTCGTCATGGGGGTCGGGCGGGTCGACGCCGAGGTCGAGGGCTTCCTGTTCCTCGAGATCGACGGGTCGGAGTTCCACGACACCCCCGCAGCGCGCGAGGCCGACGCCATCCGGGATGCCGGGCTGGCTGCCAGAGGACGTCCCGTCATCCGGCTGCGCACTCGCCGCATCCGCTCTGACTGGCCGGGGTGTGTCGCGGACATCCTTGCTGCTCTGTCTCACCGCCCGGGAGCACTGAGCTGACCTCTCGCCTCTCAGGACTTCGTGAGGCCTGCGCCCATTCCTGCGGTCGACGAGAGGACTTCACTGGGCTCCAGCCTCACGAACTCCTGAAAACGCAAAGCACCCCCACCGTCCTAGGCTCGACGCGTGACCTCCGCGCTGTCGATCACCTCCGCCGTCCCCGATCCGGCGCTGCTCGACCTGCCGTGGAGCCTGCCGCTCGAGCTGTGGCCCGACGAGACGATCGCGGCGCTGCCGAAGGGCATCTCGCGGCACCTCGTGCGCTTCGTGAGGCTCGGCGAGCACGTGCTCGCGGTGAAGGAGACCACCGAGGAGATGGCGACGCGGGAGTACGACCTGCTGCGCACCCTCAACCGCCTCGATCTGCCGTGCGTCGAACCCGTCGCCGTCATCACGAACCGCACCGCGGCCGACGGTGAAGCCCTCGCCCCCGTGTTGGTGACCCGGCACCTGCGCTTCTCCCTCCCCTACCGCGCGGTCTTCTCCCAGTCGCTGCGCCCCGACACGGCGACGCGCCTCGTCGACGCCCTCGCGGTGCTGCTCGCGCGGCTGCACGTCGCCGGCTTCTTCTGGGGCGACGTGTCGCTGTCGAACACCCTCTTCCGCCGAGACGCCGGCGCCTTCGCCGCGTACCTCGTGGATGCCGAGACCGGCACGCTGCACGATCGGCGCCTCTCCGACGGTCAGCGCGAGCACGATCTCGAGATCGGGCGTATCAACATCGCGGGCGAGCTGCTCGACCTGCAGTCGGGCGGCAAGCTCGACGACGACGTCGAACCCGTCGCTCTCGCCGACCGCATCGCCGCGTCGTACCGCGAGCTGTGGACGGAGCTCACGGCGTCCGAGTCGTTCCCCGAGAGCGAGCGCTGGCGCATCGCCCGCCGTGTCGAACGGCTCAACGACCTCGGCTTCGACATCGAGGAGCTCGCGATCAGCCGCGACGAGGACGGCACCAAGGTGCGCATCCAGCCGAAGGTCGTGGATGCCGGCCACCATTCGCGGCGTCTGCTGCGGCTCACGGGGCTGGATGCCGGCGAGAACCAGGCGCGTCGCCTGCTCAACGACCTCGACGCCTACCGCTCGCAGGGCGGACGTGCCGACCTCGACGAGGAGGAGGTGGCGCACGAGTGGCTCGCGCGCGTCTTCGAGCCCGTCGTGCGCGCCATCCCGCGTGATCTCCGCGGACGACTCGAGCCCGCGGAGATGTTCCACCAGCTGCTCGAGCACCGCTGGTATCGGTCGCAAGACGAGAAGCGCAACGTGCCGCTCGCCGAGGCGCTCACCTCCTACATCGACCAGGTGCTGCGCCACCGTCGCGACGAGTTGATGGTCACGGGTCCGCCGACGGGGTCGTTCAACGCGGTCACGCAGCCCATCGGGGTCGTCGAGGACTGGCGCGACAAGGTCTGACATGTCGGCACCGCTCACCCCGGCACCCCGGGGATCCCTCGCACGCCTCGCCGGTCTCGCCGCGCGACATCCCGTCGTCACCGTCGTCACGTGGGCGCTGCTGCTCGCGGCCGCGCTCGCGACCGCCGTCGGCGGCGTCACGGGCGACACCCTCTTCGAGCGCCTCCAGGGCGACCCCCCGAGCGTCGACGGGGAGAGCTCGCGCGCCGACGACCTGTTGCGCGGCGACGCCGACGAGCGGGAGTCGCTCACGCTGCTCGTGCACGGCGTCGACCCCGCCGACCCCGAGGCCGGGATGATCGCCGCCGACCTCGCCGCGCGCGTCGCCGACCTCGACTCCGCGACGCTCGTGGCGCCGTTCGGAGTCCCCCCTCTCCCGTCGGGCGAGCCCGACCCGCGCATCGCCCGGCTGCTCGCGGAGGACGGTGACGGCTTCCTCCTCACCCTCACGGTCGAGGGCGACGGGGCGGCTGAGCCCGATCCCGTCGCCGTGGATGCGGCGCACGACGAACTCGACGCCGCCGCCGCCGAATACCGCGACGCCTACCCCGATGCGACGGTGGAGGTCGGCGGGGCGCGGCTGCTCGTCGACTCGATCCTCGAGGTGTCGGAGAACGACCTGCGCCGGGGCGAAGGGGTCGCGCTGCCGATCGCACTCGTCGTGATGCTCGTCGTGTTCGGCGGGTTCCTCGCCGCCGGCATCCCGCTCGTCGGGGCGGGCGCGGCGATCGGCGGCGGGCTCGGGCTGCTCTTCGGCGTCACGCAGCTGACCGACATCGACTCGACCGTCATCAACGTCATCACCGCTGTCGGGCTCGGGCTCTCGATCGACTACGGGCTGCTCATGGTGTCGCGCTTCCGCGAGGAGTACCGCCCGAGCGTCGCGGCCGCGGGGGCCTCGCGAGCGGCCCGGCTCGCCGCCATCACCCGCACCGCCGGCACCGCAGGGCGCACGGTGTTCTACTCGGGGCTCGTCTTCCTCATCGCGTCGGCGGGTCTGCTCGTCTTCGAGCCGCGCATGGTGCGCGCCGTCGGCCTGGGGGCGATCGGCGTCACGGTCATCGCGATCATCTCGGCCGTGACCCTCGTCCCCGCGCTGCTGTCGCTCACGGGCGATCGCCTGGCGAGGCCCGGGCTGCTCACCCGCCTGCCGGGGGTCGGCCGGCTGCTCACGCGGTTCGGCGACGTCGCGCCCGAGGAGGGCTTCTTCTCCCGACTGGCGCGACGCGTGCAACGGCACCCGGCGATCGTCACCCTCGGCTGTGTCGCGGTGCTCGTACTCGTGGGCACGCCACTCGCCACCCTCACGATCGCCAACACGAGCCTCGACGCGACGCCGCGCTCCGCCACGGCGTATCCCTTCATCGACGCGCTCGACGAGCACTTCCCGGCCGCGACGACGCCGCGTGTCGCGCTCGTGACCCTCGACGCGGCGACAGGCGAGGACTGGGCCGAACACGTCGCCGGACTCCCCCACGTCGACGAGGTCGGGCCGACCGTCGAGGTCGGTGACGGCTGGCAGACGGTCGTGCGGGTCGACGATGCGGGGAACGGCACCGACGTCGTGCGTGAGCTCCGCGCCGACAGGGACGCCGACCCCGCTCTCGAAGACGCCCTCGTCACGGGGTCCGACGCGCGGACCGTCGACCTCACCGACGCCCTCCTCCGAGGTGCTCCGTGGGCGGCCCTCGTCCTCGCGCTCGGCACGATCATCCTGCTGTTCCTCATGACCGGCTCGCTCGTCATCCCGCTCAAGGCACTCGTCGCGAGCGCGCTCTCCCTGGGCGCGAGCGTCGGGGTGCCCGTCTGGGGTTTCGAGTACGGCAACTTCGCGGGGTTCATGAACTTCGAGGCGGAGCGGGTGCACGGGGTCGACGTGCTCGTTCTCGTGCTCACCTTCATCTTCGGCTTCGGTCTCGCGATGGACTACGAGTTGTTCATCCTGTCGCGCATCGTCGAGCTCACGGCGCAGGGTGTGAACGACGAGGAGGCGATCGCGCGCGGGCTGCAACGCTCCGGCCGCATCATCACCTCGGCGGCGCTCATCATCATCGTCGTGTTCGCCGGCTTCGCCACGGGCGACCTCATGGTGATCAAGCAGCTCGGCACGGCGCTCGCGGTCGCCGTGCTGCTCGACGCGACGATCGTGCGCTGCCTGTTGGTTCCCGCGTTCATGACCTGGCAGCGTCGCATCCTGTGGTGGGCGCCGCGGTGGATGAAGGCTCTGCACACGCGATTCGGGCTCACCCACTGAGCCATCGCCGCGGATGTTCACTCTGAATGAACTCGAAGGCCCGGGATTCCGCTAGGGTGAGTCGCACCTCGGGGTGAACGTTCGCTGCAACTTCACACCGCGGACGCGAATCGGTCGATGAGGACGGAGACGGCGTGGCGACGCAGATCGGAGCGAGGCTGCGCGGCGCTCGACTCGAGCAGGGGCTGAGCCTGCGCGGAGTCGCCGAAGCGGTCGGCGTCTCGGCGTCGCTCGTGTCGCAGGTCGAGACGGGCAAGACCCAGCCGTCGGTCTCGACGCTCTACGCGATGGTGAGCCACCTCGGCATCTCGATGGACGACCTCCTCGACGACGGCGGCCCGCCCGCGCGTCGACGGCGCTCGCGCACCGACCCGCGACGCCCGCCCACCGAACCGTCGGACCCGCACTTCGGACACGGCGGGCAGAACCCGGTGCTCGAGATGGAGAACGGGGTGCGCTGGGAACGCCTCGCCTCGGGCGAGGACGGCCCCGCGGATGCACTCCTCGTGACGTACGAACCGGGTGCGTCGAGCTCGATCGAGGGCCGTCTCATGCGCCACTCCGGCATCGAGTACGCCTACCTGCTCGAAGGCGAGCTCGAGCTGCAGCTCGAGTTCGACACCTTCGTCCTGCGCGCGGGCGACTCGCTGCAGTTCGACTCGGTGCGCCCGCACCTCTACGCCAACCGCGGCGACGCGCCGGCGCGCGGCGTGTGGTTCGTCGTGGGGCGGCGGCGTCCGGGGGACGCCCCCGTGTCGCGCGCGAGCGGACCCTAGCGCGCGGCCCTCTTCCGCGAGACCTCGTAGAGCGCGACCGACACCGCGATGCCGGCGTTGAGCGACTCGGTCGACGACTCGATCGGGATGCTGACGATCGCGTCGCACGTCTCGGTGACGAGTCGAGACAGCCCCTTGCCCTCGCTGCCGACGACGATCACGACGGGCTCTTTCGCGAGCTCGAGAGCCGGGAGCGACACGTCACCGCCGCCGTCGAGGCCCAGCACGAAGACGCCGCGCGCCTTGAGTTCCTTGAGCGTCGTCGTGAGGTTGCCGGCCATCGCGACCGGCACGCGCACGGCGGCCCCCGCGGACGTCTTCCACGCGGAGGCCGTCATGCCGACGCTGCGCCGCTGCGGCACGATCGCGCCCTGGCCGCCGAACGCGGCGATGGAACGTACGATCGCGCCCAGGTTGCGCGGGTCGGTGATGCCGTCGAGCGCGACGAGCAGCGGCGTCTTGCCGCTCGCGATGATCTCGTCGAGCAGCTCGAGGGGGTGGCGGTACTCGTACGGCGGCACCTTGAGGGCGATGCCCTGGTGCACGGCGTCGGGACCCGACAGGCGGTCGAGCTCGGGTCGCATCACCTCGACGATCGGGATGCCCCGCTTGCCGGCGATCGAGATGGCCTCCTTGATGCGGTCGTCCATCTCCAATCGCGACGCGAGGTAGAGCGTCGTCGCGGGGATTTTCGCGCGCAGAGCTTCGACGACCGAGTTGCGGCCGGTCACGATCTCGGCGTCGCCGTCCTTCTTCGGAGGACGTCCGCGCGGGGCGGGCTTCGCGTCGCCGCCCTTGCCGTGCTTGGCGCGGGCCTCGGCGAGGCGGTCCTGAGCGGCCTTCCGCTTGCCGGCGACGTGCCAGCTGCGATCGGTCGCCTTCGGCGTCGGGCCCTTGCCCTCGAGCGACTTGCGGCCGTGACCGCCGGTGCCGACGGTAGGGCCCTTCTTGTTGCCCCGTGCTCCGGGTCGTCCAGGCTTGACCATTCTCAACTGCTCCATTTCGGTCCGGTGGGGGTGTCCTCGAGGGTCACCCCGGCGGCGGCCAGTGCATCGCGCACCCGGTCCGCCGCGGCGAAGTCCTTCGACGAGCGCGCGGTCTCGCGCTCGGTCAGCAGATGCTCGACGAGCGCGGTGAGGGTCGTCTCGGCCGCGCCGCCGTCGGCGGAGGTCGCCCACTCCGGTGCGGACGGGTCGAGCCCGAGCACGCCGAGCATCGCGGTGACCTCGGCGCGCAGCCTCGCCGCGCGTGCCGTGTCGGCCGCGTCGAGCGCGGCGTTGCCCTGCCGCACGGTCTCGTGCAGCACCCCGAGCGCCTGCGGCACCCCGAGGTCGTCGTCCATCGCGGTCGCGAATGCCTCGGGCACCGCGACGGCACCGGTCTGCTCGACCTCGGGCGTCGCGGAGATCGCCGTAGAGGCCCGATCGAGGAAGCCTTCGATGCGGCGGAACGCGGCCTCCGCCTCGACGAGCGAGCCGGCGTGGTAGTCGATGGTCGAGCGGTAGTGCGCACTGCCGAGGTAGTAGCGCACGACGATCGGTCGCGCCGCGGTGAGGAACTCGGAGGCGTAGATCGAGTTGCCGAGCGACTTCGACATCTTCTGACCGTCGACGACGACGAGTCCGTTGTGCACCCAGTGCGTCGCGAAGGCATCCCCGGCTGCGGTCGACTGGGCGAGCTCGTTCTCGTGGTGCGGGAAGCGCAGGTCGAGTCCGCCGCCGTGGATGTCGAAGGCCGGCCCGAGGTACCGCCGCGACATCGCGGAGCACTCGATGTGCCATCCCGGACGACCCGGCCCCCACGGCGACTCCCACGACGCCGACTCGGGCTCGCCCGCCTTCGTACCCTTCCACAGGGCGAAGTCGCGGGGGTCGCGCTTGCCGCGAGTCTCGGCGTCGGCCGACGCCGCCATGTCGTCGGGCTTCTGGTTCGTGAGGTCGCCGTAGGACGGCCACGACGCCACGGAGAAGAACACGTCGCCCGTGTCGTCGTCGGCGACGTAGGCGTTGCCCTTCTCGATCAGCACGGCGATGAGTTCCTGCATCCCCGGGATGCTCGCCGTCGCCCGCGGTTCGTAGGTGGGGGGCAGGATGCCGAGCGCGTTGTAGCCGCGCGTGAACTCGAGCTCGACCCGATAGGCGACCGCCCACCACGGCTCGCGCTCGCTCGCGTTGGCGAGCACCTTGTCGTCGATGTCGGTGACGTTGCGCACGAATGTGACGTCGAACCCACGGTAGGTGAGCCAGCGACGCCACAGGTCGTAGGCGAGGGCGCTGCGGAGGTGCCCGATGTGGGGCGACGACTGCACGGTCGGGCCGCAGACGTACATGCCGACCTTGCCCGCCTCGCGCGGGACGAAGTCGACCGTCGCCTGCGCCTTCGAGTCGTACAGCCGGATGCTCACCGCCCGAGCTTATCCGCGCCTCTACTCTGGTGACGTGCCCGAGCTCGTCTTCCGCGTCGACGACCTGACGGGCGACGCGACGCGCGCGCTCGTCGCCCACCACCTGCTCGGAATGCACGACTCGACGCCGCCCGAGAACGTCTTCGCCCTCGACGTCGACGCCCTGCGCGGTGCGGGCATCACGTTCTGGTCGGGGTGGGCGGGCGACGAACTCGTCGTCATCGGAGCGCTCACGCAGCTCGACGCGACGAACGGCGAACTCAAGTCGATGCGCGCCACCGACGCGGCGCGCGGAACGGGCGCGGGCCGCGCGATCCTGCGTCACATCGTCGCCGAGGCGCGCGGTCGCGGTATCACGACGCTGTGGCTCGAGACCGGGACGCCCGACGACTTCCTGCCGGCCCGCCGCCTCTACGAGAGCGAGGGCTTCATCGAGTGCGGCCCCTTCGGCGACTATCCCGAGAACCCGTTCAGCGTCTTCATGACCAAGTCCCTCTCGGCGGTCGAGTAGCCCGCGCAGCGGGCGTGTCGAGACCCTCGTGACGTCTCGACACGCGCCTGCGGCGCTACTCGACGACCGAGATCGTCAGGATGCCGACAGCAGCGCGGTCGCGATCGCCGCGATCCCCTCGGCCCGGCCGGTGAACCCGAGCCCGTCGGTCGTCGTCGCCCCGAGCGTCACGGGTGCGCCGACGAGCTCGCTGAGCCGCGCTTCGAGCTCGCTGCGCCGCGGCGCGATCTTCGGGCGCGCGGCGACGACCTGCACGCTCACGTTGACGACCGAGAACCCGGCGCCGGAGACGAGGGCGAGCGTCTCCTTCACGAACACCTCGCTCGCGGCACCGCGGAAGCGTGGATCGGCGGTGCCGAACCGGCTGCCGAGATCGCCCAGACCGGCCGCCGAGAGCAGTGCATCGCAGATCGCGTGCAGCACGGCATCCCCGTCGCTGTGTCCGGAGAGCCCCGGCTCGCCCGACCAGTAGAGGCCGCCGAGCCAGAGGGGCGACGTCTCGTCGTAGGCGTGCACGTCGACCCCGAGGCCCGTGCGGAGTCCGCCCGTCCGCGCCCCGAGCACGTTCTCGGCACGGCGGAGGTCCCACGGGGTGGTGATCTTGAACGCGCGGGCGTCACCCTCGACCGTCGTCACCGTGCCGCCGTTCTCGGTGAACACGGCGGCGTCGTCGGTGAACTCGGTCGTCGCCGCGGCGTAGGCCGCGTCGAGCGCTGCGCGCGGGAAGCCCTGCGGGGTCTGCACGTGCACGAGGGCGCTGCGGTCGACCGTCTCGCGCACGATGTCGTCGGTGACGCGCTTGATCGTGTCGGCGACGGGCAACGCCGGGATGACACCGCCGCCGGTCGAGCGCACGGCGCGCACCACGCGATCGGTGAGCGTGCCCGGGGTGAGGGCCCGCGCCGCGTCGTGCACGAGCACGACATCGACGTCGGCGTCGAGCTCGGCGAGCCCCGCGAGTACAGAGGCCTGTCGTGTCTCACCGCCGACGACGACCGAGACGGATGCCTCGGCCGGTCCGGCGACTCGTCGTGCGATCGCGCGCGCCGCCGCCAGACGGGACTCCGGTGCGACGATCACGACCTGCGCAGGCTCGACCGAGTCGAAGACGCCCGCGAGCGCGTGCTCGAGGATGGCCTTGCCGCGGAGTTCGACGAACGCCTTCGGCTCGGAATGACCGAGCCGCGTGCCGCTTCCCGCGGCGACGACCACGATTCCTAGCTCTGGCACGAGGGATTCCGACCGAGGACGAACTGTGCGCCCGGGCGAGGACGGCTTAAGAGGCCAGTACCTCGTCGAGGACGGTGGACGCCTTCTCCTCGTCCGTCTTCTCGGCGAGCGCGAGCTCGGAGATGAGGATCTGGCGAGCCTTCGCGAGCATCCGCTTCTCACCGGCCGACAGGCCGCGGTCCTGGTCGCGACGCCAGAGGTCGCGCACGACCTCGGAGACCTTGATGACGTCGCCCGAGGCGAGCTTCTCGAGGTTCGCCTTGTAGCGGCGGCTCCAGTTGGTGGGCTCCTCGGTGAACGGGGCGCGCAGCACCTCGAACACGCGGTCGAGGCCCTCCTTGCCGATCACATCTCGGACGCCGACCAGATCGACGTTGTCAGCCGGCACCTCGATGGTCAGATCACCCTGGGTGACGTTGAGCTTCAGGTACAGCTTCTCTTCGCCTCGGATCACCCGGTTCTTGACCTCGATGATGGTGGCGGCGCCATGGTGGGGGTAAACGACGGTTTCGCCGACCTCAAAAAGCATGGAGTTGTTCCTTCCGCAGACCGCC
>NZ_JBMRCP010000035.1:0-14889 GCF_057350545.1 Pseudolysinimonas sp.
AACTGGAAGCAGCACCTCGACGACGACCAGATCGCCAAGTTCCAGCGCGAGCTGTCGGCGATGGGCTACGCCTTCCAGTTCATCACCCTCGCCGGCTTCCATGCCCTCAACCACTCGATGTTCGAGCTGGCCGCGCGCTACCGCGACCGTCAGATGAGCGCCTACGTCGAGCTGCAGGAGGCCGAGTTCGCGTCCGAGAAGCACGGCTACACGGCGACCAAGCACCAGCGCGAGGTCGGCACCGGCTACTTCGACCAGATCGCGACGGCGCTCAACCCGTCGTCGGCGACCCTCGCGCTCGTGGGCTCGACCGAGTCCGAGCAGTTCCACTGATCGTCACGACACGACGAAGGAGAGAGACCATGAGCGACATCCGCATCGACATCCACGGCCCCGAGGGCGAGCGCTACGAGGACATCCTGAGCCCCGAGGCTCTCGAGTTCCTGACCACCCTGCACGACCTCTTCATGGGCCGCCGGCAGGAGCGGCTCGCCGGACGGATGCTGTTCCGGCAGGCGATCGACAACGGGCGCAACCTGCGCTTCCTCGACGATGAGAACGACATCCGCCGCAACCGTTCGTGGCGCGTCGCCGGCCCGGGGCCCGGCCTCGAAGACCGTCGCGTCGAGATCACCGGACCGACCGACCGCAAGATGACCGTGAACGCCCTCAACTCGGGCGCGAAGGTCTGGCTCGCCGACTTCGAGGATGCGACGAGCCCCACCTGGGCGAACATCGTCGAGGGGCAGCTCAACCTGTTCGACGCGATCCGTCGGCAGGTCGACTTCACCTCGACGGAGGGCAAGCGGTACGAGCTCGGCACGACCACGCCGACGATCGTCGCGCGCCCGCGAGGCTGGCACCTCGTGGAGAAGCACCTGCGCTACACCGACCAGGCGGGTACGCGACAGCCGGCGTCGGCATCCCTCGTCGACTTCGGGCTCTACTTCTTCCACAACGCGGCCGAGCTCATCGCGCGCGGCACCGGGCCGTACTTCTACCTGCCGAAGCTCGAGAACCACCTCGAGGCCCGGCTGTGGGACGACGTCTTCACATTCGCCGAGAAGGCGGTCGGCATCCCGCACGGCACGATCCGCGCGACGGTGCTCATCGAGACGATCACGGCGGCGTTCGAGATGGAGGAGATCCTCTACGAACTGCGCGACCACTGCGCCGGGCTCAACGCCGGGCGCTGGGACTACGTGTTCTCGATCATCAAGAACTTCCGCGGCCGCGGGGCGGGCTTCGTGCTGCCCGACCGGAAGCAGATCACGATGACGACGCCGTTCATGCGGGCATACACCGAGCTGCTCGTGGCGACCTGCCACCAGCGCGGCGCGCACGCGATCGGCGGGATGAGCGCGTTCATCCCGAACCGCCGCGACCCGGAGGCGACCGCCGCCGCGCTCGCGCAGGTGACCGCCGACAAGCGGCGCGAGGCGACCGACGGTTTCGACGGCACGTGGGTGGCGCATCCCGACCTCGTCGCGACCGCGTACGCGGAGTTCGACGCCGTGCTCGGCGACAAGCCGAACCAGGTCGACCGGCTGCGTGAGGACGTGCAGGTCACCGCCGCGGACCTCGTGAACCTCCGGTTCGAGGGCTCGGTGACGGATGCCGGGGTGCGCGCCAACGTGTCCATCGCGCTGCGCTACATCGAGGCGTGGCTGCGCGGCTCGGGCGCCGTGGCCCTCGACGGGCTCATGGAGGATGCCGCCACGGCCGAGATCTCGCGGTCGCAGCTGTGGCAGTGGGTCGCCCAGCGGGTGACCACGGCCGAGGGCACGCCCGTGACGCGCGAGTGGATCGAGCGCATCCTGCTCGAGGAGCTCGACCGCTGGGGCGGAGCCGACGGGAACCGCTTCGAGGACGCCGCGGAGATCTTCCGGGACGCGGCCCTCGACGACGACTTCCCGCCGTTCCTCACCATCCCGGCGTACACGCGGTACCTCGTCGACACCGTGCCGGCACCCGCGTTGGCGGTGGCCGGATGATCCGGGTCGTGCTGGCCGGCTCGACGGAGGAGACCCGCGCGCGGCTCGCGGAGCTTCTCCGGGCACGCCTGGACGTCGACCGCTCCGGTGGGTTCGTGCTCGTTGCCCCGCCCCTCGACCTCGACGCCCTGGATGCCGAACTCGCCCGGCAGGGGGCGACGCTGGATGCGCTCCTCCACCTCGGAAGCGCGCCCGACGCCCTCCTCGACCGCTACCCGCGCGCGGTGGTCGAGGTGCGCTCGGCGGACGTCGACGACGTCCTCGCCGCCCTGCGCGAGGCCCTCGTCACGCGGTAGCGGCGGCCAGCGGGTGTTCGGCCGCGCCGCAACCGCTAGGCGGTGAGCCGTTCTCCCTGCCGGACGTCGTCTGCCGAGAGGACGAATCGGTGAGTGCCACTGCCCGCGGCGCCCCGGACGGCGGTGAAGCCGAGCACGGCCGTTGCCCCCGGCGGGACCTCCAGGTCGAGCTCGATGCCGGCCGCGGTGCGGTGCCACTCCACCCGCACGAGACCGCGGGACGACTCGTATCGAGCCTCAACGCTGTCCAGACGCGGGTCGAATCGGGGGTCGATCAGCAGCGTCTCGAACCCGACCGAGTCCTCGGTCTGGTCGATTCCCGCGACGGACCTGAAGATCCACTCGCCGACGGACCCCAACGAGTAGTGGTTGAACGAGTTCATGGTGTGGGCCTGGAACCCCCGGTCGTGGGTCCAGCCGTCCCAGCGTTCCCAGATCGTCGTCGCTCCCTGGGCGATCGAGTATCCCCAGGACGGGTACTCGGTCTGAAGCACGAGGTCATAAGCCAGTCCCGGTTCGCCGATCTCGCACAAGACCGGGCAGATCAGACCGACTCCGAGGAAGCCGGTGGTCAATCGCTCCCCGCGGTCCCTGAGCAACTGCACCAGCCGGTGGCCGAAGGCCTCCCGAAGCCGATCGGGCACGAGCCGCCACGCGAGGGCGAAGACGTACCCCGATTGCGTCTCGTGCGCGAGCGCATCATCGCGGACGAACTCCCTCACGAACGCGTCGCGCACGACGTCGGCGAGCTCGGCATACCTTTCAGCGTCCTCATCGTGGCCGAGGACCCGCGCGGCGGCGGCAGTCAGGTCGAGGCTCCGTGCGCGATACGCCGTCGCCACCAGGGTGCGTGAAGTCTCCTCGTCGACCGACAACCAGTCGCCGTAGTCGTTTCCGAGCCCCGCCGTCCAGAGGCCCGCCGGGTTGCGCGATGAGACGTACTCCACCCAGGCGGTCATCGACGGGTAGTGCCGCGCGAGAAGCTCCCGATTGCCGTACACGCGGAACAAGTGCCAGGGGACGATCGTGGCGGCGTCGCCCCAGCCTGGAGCGCCGAAGTCGAAAATCTCCGCCGACGGCGGGACGGGGACGACATCGGGCACGGACCCGTTCGGCAACTGGGCATCGCTGAGATCCCGGAGCCACCTGTCGAAGAACGCGTGGACGTCAGCCTGATAGGCCGCCGTCGGGAGGAAGACCTGCGCGTCAGCCGACCAGCCCAGGCGCTCGTCCCTCTGGGGGCAGTCGGTGGGGACCGAGAGGAAGTTGCCTGTCTGGCCCCAGCGGATGTTCGAGAGCAGCTGGTTGATGAGCGGCGACGACGTCACGACGCTTCCCGCGAGCGATGTGCGCGACGAGAGCACGACACCCTCGACCTCGCGGATCTCGGCGATGGCAGGCAGCCCGGTGATCTCCGCGTACCGGAAGCCGTGGAACGTGAACCAGGGCTCGAACTCGAACCGGGCAGAGTTCGGGATGACGACGTCCGTCGCCTCTGCCGAGCGGAGGTTGTCGGTGTAGAGCTCACCCTCAGCGTCGAGTACCTCACCGTGCCGGATGCGTACAGGCTCGCCCGGTACCGCGCCGTCCACTGCGAGTCGCACCCGACCGACCATGTTCTGCCCGAAGTCCACGATCACGCGCCGCTCGTCTCTGCTGATCACCGCGCCCTCCAGGCGATCGACGACGCCCACGGGCTCGTCGAGCTGCCCGATGAGCGCCGTCGTGTCCGATGAGGCGACGACGGCCGCTCGGGAGGGCACCGCCGAAGCGCTCGTCGTGCACCATGCCGGGTCGGCGAGAGTCAGGTCGTGGGCCTCCCCCATGAGGAGGTCGTCGTACACGATCTCCCCCACACTCTCGAGCCACGTCTCGTCCGTGCCGAGGTGCACTCGGGTCCCGTCATCGAGGTCGACCACGAGTTGCGCGAAGGCGCGCGGCCGCGAACCGTACTGGCGCCCGTGACGTCGCACGTCGTAGCCGACACAGCCGCTCCACCAGCCTTCGCCCACGACCATTCCGATCACGTTGACTCCGGGACCCAAGGCGGCCGTCACGTCGTGACTCTGGTACTGCACCCGACGTCGGTAGTCGGTCCATCCCGGGGCCAGTTCATCGTCTCCGACGCGTTCCCCGTTGAGAAAGGTGCGATAGACGCCGTGGGCCGTCGTGAACAGCCGGGCCCGGACCGCAGGCCGGGGCAGCGAGAATTCGCGCCGCACCCGCAGCGACGGCTGCGCCATCTGCATGACCCAGCTGCGCTCGAACGCGACGCCGACCCGTGCGAGTTCGCCCACGTGCTCGTTGCTCCGCGCGATCCACGAGGCGATCCAGTCGTCGGGCGCGAAGGAGCCCGTCTCGAAGGCCGCGTGAGCGACGGCGACCGACCCGGTCGCGGAGCGCACCGTGAGCACCCACGTGTAGCTCTCGAAGGACGCCAACGGGGAACCTTCGTACCGCGCGGTCACCCGGTGCGAGTCGACCCAGCCCGAGTCCCACACGATCTCGTCGGTGCGATCCCTGCGGACGACGACGTGGTATGCACTCTGATCGTCGCCGTTCCGTGCGGACCGGAGCCGCCAGGCGAAACGAGGGCTGGCGACATCGACCTCTCTGGGGAGACTGCGATGTTCTGTGCGGAGGTCGTAGGGCGTGAGTTCCATGGTTCTTTCGGTGTCCGGGAGGGGGAGGGCGCAGTCGGCCCTCCCCTTCGAGGTCAGGTGATGGAGGCGAATGCCTCTCTCACGCTTTGGCCCGACGGCAGCCCGTCGGTCTTGTCGGTGAAGGTGCTCCGTACGATGCCCCCGGTGTAGGGGTTGATGTCCTGCCACATCGTCCACACGAGGTAGTCGACGTAGGGCTTGTTCGACCCGGATGTGCCGTACGAGTCGAGCAGGAAGGCACGCATGTTCCCCTCGGACGTCGATCCGCAGAAGGCGTTGGGACAGGCGACCGCGGGCGCGTGATCGAACCCGAGCGCCGTGTTCCCGTAGTGGGACTGGATGTGGTACTCGGTGAGCGCGAGATGCCACTTGTCGGTGTCGGCCGGCCACAAGGTCTGCTGCAGGCTCAACAGCGTGCCCAGGTTGGCGAGCGTGACGGCTCCGGCAGGTGGCGTTGCGAGCGGGCTGTCCCAGATGCGGGGTGCGTAGGGATGGAGCGCGATCGCGTCGAACCGAAGGTTCAAGGCATGCATCCGCGTGACGAAGTCGAGCGGACTGATCCACGTGTGATCCTGAATCCCCGACTCGAGGTCATTCGTGGCGTCACGCCAATCCTGGTAGGTGGTCGTCAGCCGATCGCCAGCCGTTCCGTACTGGTCCGCGTGGTGGTACGACGTGAACGCCCCCGCGAGCGCCCGAACATCCAGGGACGAGGGCAGGTGGTGGATCGCGTCGTACGCCTCGTTCAGGACGCCGCCGTAGTACTGCACCGGATCGAGTCCGGTGGTGTTGCAGGCCGTGTCGTGCCACCAGTCGGGTGCGTTCACCTCGTTGTAGATGACCCAGTCGCGGACGAACCCGATTCCGGCGCCACCTGCGTCGAGATGCGAGCCTCGGTAGCGCTCGGACATCGCGTACATGAAGTCACCGAAGTCGGCCGCGTCCTGCGGCGGATAGAGCCGCTCGTCGTAGGGAAGGTCACCCGGGCACGCCGCCCAGCCCGGCGTTCCCCACACGATTCCCATCACGAGGGCGCCGTTGCCGTTCTGCTGCACGTAGCGGGAGATCTTGTCGAGCTGATCGACGGCCACGCTCGACTCGTAGGTGGCGTCGTTCCATTGCGCCGGACTCGCCGGCTCCACCGCCACGCTCGATCCCGCGGGCTGCGTCGCTGCGTACCAGGGGAGGTTGACGCCGATGACCCCCGCCCCGTTGTCGAGGACCTCCTGCAGTCGCGCGAAGTTCGATGCGATGTACACGTCGAGGTCGCCCGCCAGGGTGACCCCCTTACGGCTGACCGGAGTCGCCGCTTCCGCCGGTTCAGGGGCGGCTGCTGCCGCACCCGCTGTTCCGATCAACGCGATCGCCATGGCGATCGCGACCACTCTGCGTCTCTTCATCTTGCTCTCCGTCTAATCCGGTTGAAGCACGAACCCTCCGTCGCCGACGGGGCGAAGGAGGACGGCGCTCCCGGGCGGGAGCGACGCGGTGAGCTCGAGATCGGGGCCGGACACCAGCACGCGGTCGCTCTCGACGCGGACGCGCAGGAGACGATCGCGCCAGTGCAACCGGTCGATCTCGAGATGGTCGAGGCCCGACGGCAGCGACGGGCGGATGCGGAGGCCATCAGGTCGAGGATCGAAGCCGAAGAAGGCCGGAAGTACGGCCGCCGGAACGAGCCCGCTCTCCGGGAACGGCACGTCGACACCGACCTGACCGGGGAGCATCGCCTGCGGGTGCTCCCCTCGGCTGAGCGGCGCGCCGCCGCAGAGCCGGTCCGGCGCCTCGACGCGCTCCAGAATCGCCGTCAGGCGCTCCCACGCGAGGTCCGGCGAGACCCTCGCCCGCGTCTCGATGTCGAAGGCCGAGATGTAGAGCGCCGTTCCGCCGTCCTGAACCTGGTCGCCGAAGTCGGCCTCCACCCCTGACCAGCCGAAGGTGTACCAGAAGTCGTTTCGACGTGTCGACGCCCTCGGAGCGAACTCCCACGCAGAGTAGGTGTCGGCGGGGCCCGCCCGATGCGGCGAGACCACCGCGATGCTGAGCGTCCCCTCGGCCGTGCGCTGCCAGGAGAGACCCGCCCCTTCCGGCGTGATGCTGAGGGTGTAGTCACCGGGCGGCTGCGGCGGGAACTCGAGAGCCGCCCATCCGCGGTCCCACCAGCGCTCGAGATGCCGCTCGGCGATGAGCGACCCGGTCGGGCCGACCATGCGCATCGTGAACGCCGACGCCCTGATCGACTCGGGGGCGACGAGGATCATCGCGGCCGTCGAGGCGAACTCAGCGTCCGCCCTGAAGTCGCGTCTGGCTTCCGCGCCGACGCTCATGGGGAACCCCGTGCCGCTCGGCGGGTCGAGGAGCACGCGCTCGGTGAGTTCCGTCGGGTGCAACTCCAACCAGTCGAGCACGCGGGCGACGTCGGCGTCGGCCCCGAGGCCGACCGCGAGCGCCTCGAGGTTCAGATAGCTCGCCCCATAGTCGTGCCGGCGCCCGGTGGCATCGACGTTCTGGATGAACCTCCCCGCATCGTCATCCCAGAACACACGTCGGAACTCCTCGCGGACCATCGCGGCCAGCTCGCGAAGCTCCCGGGCACGGGTCTCCTCTCCCGCGTGCTGCTCGAGTCGAGACAACTGGATGAGCGCTCCGTAGAGCAGCACGTTGGCGTAGGCATCCCGCGCGCCGCCGGGAACGATGTCCCAGTAGTGCGAGCCGAGGGAGCCGGCTTGGCCGTCCTGGTCAGGCGAGCCGTTGATGAGGAGACCGTGACTGCGTACGTCGAAGTGCTCCTCGATCCATCGCATGGCGCGCCGCGCGCGCGGCAGTTGCTGCTCGAGAAACGCTTCGTCGCCCGTCCATCCGTAGTGAACGGCCACCGCGGAGATGAAGCTGAGACTGGCGGAGGGATGACGCGTGTCGTACCTCGTCGGGTCGGGGAACGGCCAACCGGCGTTGTCGGTTCTCGTCCAGAGCCACCCCTCGTCGTCCTGCCGCGTGGCGGCGAGATCGGCCGCCTGGGCGTCGCGACCGTCGGTGTCGGTCCAGGACAGTACTCGCGTCAGCCAGTGCTTCCATCCCACGGCGCTCGCCGTGTAGTCGCGGAACGGCCAGCTGAGCGCGCGCTCGCGGTACCAGCGCGTGAGGCGATCCGCCATCACCGAATCCGAGGCGCGGAAGATCGGCAGCCGGCGGAGGAGGTCCTCGCGCGGGAGGCTGGCACAGAGTTCGACGCGACCGGCGGATTCCACGGTGATCGTCATCGATGTCGCCGACATGCTGCCGTTCGCTATCAAGCCGTCGTCGCTGCGGAGGGTGAATCCACGCTCGCCGGCGAGGAACGAGACCTCCCGCCCCTCGAGGGGGAACGGCCAGACCGCGATGCGCTTGAGCTGTTCCGCCGGCACATACCGCCCGCCGCTTCCGACGATCGCGTCGAACGGGATTCCGTCGGCCGACGCCACCGAATACCCGTCGCGCTGCCACGGGAGCTCGAGGCCGATCACCGTCTGCGGATCACCGACCTCCGCTGCGATCACCCCGGCGGCGGCGTGCGCCGAGAGTGGGGCGTATTCGAGCAGGTCCGCCTGCCAGGCGATGCGGTCGCCCGTGACGGCCGGGGCGACACTCCCGCTCAGCGCCGTCACCCGGAGCTCGAAGCTCCCGCTGACAGGCTCCGGTGGCCGGAGCTCGTACCAGACCTGGTCGATGACGGGATGCAGACGGTCCTCCGCGAGCACGATGCCCGCCGCGGAGTCGACAAGTTGCAGCATGCACTCGGCCGTCGTGCTGCCGAACGTGTGCAGCCAAACCCGTGCCGCTGCGAGGGCGTGCTCGGTCGCGAACTCCGCCGAGTGGGTCGATCCGATGTCCTGGGCGTCCCGCGGAGGGGCCGCCTCGCCCGAACCCGACGTGTGCCGCAACGCGGCCCAGAGGCGCCGCACCGGCACGTCCACCTCCGAGAGGGGCACCCCGGCCTGGCCGACCAGAGCACGAATGCCGGCGGCATCGATCGGGAGCGCGCTCATCGCGGTCGACCGTTCAGGGCGACCGCGCCGTCCACGAATGTGCGGTTGGCGATGATGAAGACGAGGAGGAGCGGGATCGCCGCGAGGGCGTAACCGGCCATCAGGGGACCCCATGCGGTGTAGTAGGAGTCGCGGAAGCGCAAGAGTCCGAGCGCGAGCGGAAAGAGACCTCGATCGTTGAGTGTCACGAGCGGCCAGATCACGTCGTTCCAGGTGCCGAGCACGTTGAAGAGGGCGACGACCGCGAGGATGGGCTTCGACATCGGGACTGCGATGCGGAGGAAGATGCGGAGCTCCCCCGCTCCATCGAGCCGCGCGGCCTCGAACACCTCGGCGGGGAGCGACTCGAAGAACGCGCGCACGATGAAGATCGCCGTCACCTGACCGACCGCGACCCAGGGCAGCACGAGAGCCGCCCAGCTGTCGAGCAAACCGAGGTCGCGCACGATCTCGAACTGCGGAATCAAGATGAGGACGCTCGGGATCATGATGAGGCCGATGAACGCGTAGAACAGGATGCGGTGACCGGGGAAGTCGAAGCGCGCGAACGCGTACGCGGTCATGGCTCCGAAGAAGGTCACCAGCACGGCGGTGATTCCGCTCAACAGGACGCTGTTCAGCAGGCTGGGGCCGAGCACCCGAAAGGCCGTCGCGTAGTTCTCGACGTGCAGGGGGAACGTCAGCCCGTAGGGGTTCGTCGCGAACTGACCGTTGTCCTTCAAAGAGATCACGAACATCAGGACCGTCGGGATGAGCATCAGCGCGATCGCGACGACGAGGACGGTGTGTCGTCCCAGGTCGCCCACGATCACGGAACGTCGACGTGTGCGAGTCATCGCTGGTTCCTCAGGAGGGTGTTGAAGAGGGCCGTGAGGCCGAGGATGATCACGAACAGCGTCACGCCGATAGCCGAGGCATAGCCGAGGTTCCCGAGCGCGAACGCCTCGCGGTACAGATAGAGGCCGGGCACCATCGTCGCGTTCGCGGGGCCACCCTGAGTCAGCACGAGCGGAGCGACGAACGCCTGCGTCCCGCCGATCACGGAGAGGATGAAGTTGAGCCGGATCTGGCCGGCCAGCAGCGGGCGATCGATCGTCCAGAACCGACGAAGACCCGTCGCCCCGTCGACGGACGCCGCATCGAACACCTCCCGCTCGATGTCCTTCATCCCGGCGAGGTAGATCAGCACCGCGAGCCCACCGACCCAGGGGAATCCGGTGAAGATGACCGCGCCCAGGGCCGTCCCGATGTTGCCGAGCCAGGAGGTCGCGAGGCCGCCGAGGCCCAGGGCTCCGAGGAGGTCGTTGAGCATCCCGGAGTCACCGTCGTAGATGAACTGCCAGATCAACAGGGTGACGATCCCGGGAACGATGACCGGCCACATGACGAGCACGCGATAGACGCTCTGCGCACGCTCGGACGAGAGCCAGAAGATCATTTGCGCGATGAACAGCGGGATCGCGGTGGAGAGTGTCGCCGTCACGACCGTGAACACCGTCATGTTCCAGATCGCCTGACCGAACACCGGATCGCGGAAGAGTTCGAGGAAGTTCTCCAGGCCGATGAAGTTCCCCATCCGGCCATAGCTACCGTCGAACACCGAGTTCACGATCGCTTTGCCTGCGGGGTAGTAGCAGAACGCAGCCACCAGCACGACGCTGGGGAGGATCATCGAGTAGGGGGCGACCGCCTTCCGGAGCCGCCGCCACGTCGGCGACCGGAGTCGCCGTTGTGCTCACCACCCGTTGGCCGCCGCGTTGCTCTCTGCCGCCGTCATGTAAGCCGCCTGCGACTGCCGAGCCGCCTCGTCGAGGCTGATCTGCCCCTGGAGGAACTGCGTCGTGATGTTCTGAAGCGCGATCTGCGCATCCAGCCCGACCTTGTCGTAGTAGAGGATCATCCCGGCTTCGCCCACGCCGTCGGTCACCGCGCGCAGCGGCTCCTCGAGCAGCGGGTTGACCTCCGCATCCTTCGCCGTCGGGAGGAACTGGCCGAGCTCTCCGACCATCCGTTCCATCTGCTCAGGGGCGGTCAAGTACCGGAGGAAGTCGATGGACTCCTCGACGAGCCCGTTCTCCTCAGCGGAGTAGGTGACCCCGAGCTGCGAGCCCGACGCCCCTCCGATCGACGGCGCCCCGGTGCCCTCGGACGACTCGGCTTCACCGCGGTCGTCACCGGGCTCCACGGTGGGCATGAAGAAGGTTCCCCACTCGAAGCCGAGGTCGTCGTTGGCTTCGAGCATCCCGAACCGCCAGGTGCCGTCCTCGAGGACCGCGAGCCGACCTTCGGTGAAGCGCTGTCCCCAGTCCGTGCCTTCGACGGCCCAGTCGCTCGACCAGTAGGGCATCGCCTGCTTGAGCAGCGTGAGCCAGTCGCGGTACTCCTGCGAGTCGGCGTCGAATCGCCCGTCGAGGATCGCCTCCGTGATGTCCTTCATCGTGTAAGCCCCACCCACACCGGTCGGGTCGATCGTCGCCTTCCAGGGCGCGACGATCTGTTCCCCGAGTTGCAGCTTCGAGAAGCTGAAGGGGCTCGAGGGGATGTACTCCGTCTCCTCGCCGATCTCCTCGAGGGCATCGAGGAACTCCGAGTAGGTCGTCGGGGGCTCGACGCCCGCCTCATCGAAGGCGTCCTTGTTGTAGAAGAACATGGTCGTCACGAGGTCGATCGGGATGACGTAGAGCTCGCCCTCCGAGTCGCGCTTGGCGCCGAGAGGGAGCGGGTAGAACTCGTCCGCCCACACCTCGCCGCCGTCACCCTCGACGTACGGGTTGGCCTCCTCGAGGTACGGGTCGAGGGGCAACCACCACTCGTTCTCCTTGTCCTGCGCTGCATAGAACGACTGCGTGTTCATGATCTCGGGCGGATTGCCGGAGTTGAGCTGGGTGAGGGCCCAGGTGCGTTCGTCGGTGCCGGCGCCGGCGCCCATCTCGACGATCTCGACCTCGACGCCCGACAGCTCGGTCCACTCATCGGCGATCTGCCGCAGCGCCTCGCGAGGGTAGGGATTCTCCGGAGAGACCTCCATCGACTCGGTCGGGGTGTAGTGCGCCGCCCAGATGCGGATGACCTGGTCGCCGCTGTCGTCCGGCGTCGTACAGCCGGCGAGGGCTCCGCCTGCGATCACGATCGCGATCGCCGCCGCGCCGGTCCGGTGGATTCTCCGGGACGTTCGAGTGAGCATGCCTTCTCCTTTGAGGGCTGAGGTGGAGGGTGGGACGTGATTGCTGTAGCACTGCAAATGAAACCGTTCATTTGAAAGTCTAAGACGATCTCTCTCGAAAAGTCAACGATCGTCTAGGCACGGTGCGTATGCCAGCGGCTAGGATCGAGCGCGAATGAAACGGACCATTCCTTTCTCGCGGGGCGGAGGCCCATGATCTCCAAAACGGGCATCCGCGATGTCGCGCAGATGGCGGGCGTGTCGATCGGAACCGTCTCGAACGTTCTCAACGGTCTCGCCACGGTACGGCCCGCGAACCGCGAACGGGTCGAGCGGGCGATGGAGCAACTGGGCTTCGTCCCCAACTCGTTGGCTCGCCAGCTCCGAGCCGGCCACGGCGACGCCATCGCCATGGTCGTCCCCAGCATCGCGAACCCCTTCTACGGCGAGGTGGCGCATGTGGCGGAGGCGATCGCGGAACGGCACGGCTCGACGATCATCATCGCGAGCAGCGATCAGGGGTCGGCCCGCGAGGCACGCTTTGTCAGTATGTTCGAGGCCTCACGCGTTCGCGGCCTGCTGGTGTCACCCGTCGCCGGCGCCACCACGCAGCTCGCCGACGTACGTCGGCGCGGAACTCCCGTCGTACTCCTGGACGACCATATCGACGTCACAGCCTTCTGCTCGGTGTCGCTGGATGGCCGGGCAGCCGGCTCCCTCGCCGTTCAGCACCTGTTCGACGTGGGAAGGCGCCGCATCGCCGTCGTCGGAGGACCTGTCTCACGGATCGCGGACCGCGTGACCGGGGCGGGCGAAGCGGCTCGGCAGGCCTCGGGTGGCGCACTCACCATCATCGAGACGGACGAGCTCACCGTGAGCGATGGCCGCCGCGCCGCTCGTCGCATTCTCGACCTGCCACCACCCGAGAGGCCGGACGGCATCTTCGCCGCCAACGACCTCGTCGCCTTGGGCGTCATGATGGAATTCGTCCTCGGCGGGCTCCGGATACCGCAGGACGTCGCCATCGTCGGGTACGACGACATCGACTTCGCCGCCACCGCACTCATCCCCCTCACGACCATCGCGCAGCCGCGAGCAGAGATCGCCGCCGAGGCCATCCGCCTCCTGCTCGACGAGGAGAACGAACTCAACCACCGCCACGAGAAGCGCCTACTGGCGCCGGAGCTCATCGTGCGCGCGAGCACGCTCACCTGAACGCGGGATGTCCCGGCTGACCCTTCGGGGTGGCCCGTTATGGCTCCACGGCCCATATTCGTGCGACCCGACGCCTTGCGACGATCGACGGGTGATCGACGACGACCTCCGCGAGCGCCTCGCAGACCTGGGCCACCACGACCTGGCCCGGGGTGCCCTCGCGGGGGTGGTCGTCGTCGACGTGACGCGCGTCGTCGCCGGCCCGTACTGCGCGATGATCCTCGCCGACCTCGGAGCGACGGTGATCAAGATCGAGCACCCCGACGACGCCGACTACGCCCGGGACTTCCCGCCGTTCCTCGAGGGCGCGGACGGCGCGCGCCTCTCGGGTTTCTTCGCCCAGTTCAACCGCAACAAGCTCGGGCTCACCGCGAACCTGCGGCATCCGGGCGGTGTCGCGCTGCTCGAGCGACTCGTCGCCCAGGCGGATGTGCTCGTCGAGAACTTCCGCCCGGGCACGATGGACAGGCTGGGCCTCGGCTATGAACGCCTGCGCGAGGTGAACCCGCGCCTCGTCTACGCCGCACTCAGCGGCTTCGGTCGCACGGGCCCGTCGAGCAGCCGCCCGGCGTATGGCAACAGCGGCCAGGCGACCGGCGGTCTCTGGTCGATGAACGGTCCCGCGGGCGGACCGCCGACGCGCGTCGGCACGATCATCGGCGACCTCTCCGCGAGCCTCTACGGCGTCATCGGCGTGCTCGCCGCATTGCGGCACGCCGAGCGCACGGGCGACGGGCAGGTGGTCGACATCTCGCAGCAGGATGCCGTGCTGAGCCTCACCGAGAACGCGGTCGTCAGCTACACGGCGACAGGCACCGTTCCCGGTCCGCTGGGGAACCAGCATCCCTTCGTGCGCCCCTACGAGTCGTTCCCCTGCAGAGACGGGGTTCGTCTTCTTCGGCGGCTACACCGACAAGTTCTGGAAGATCTCGTGCGAGCTGTTCGGCGCGCCGGGCGAGTGGGAGGCGCACCCCGAGCTCCAGCTCATGGCGGCCAGATTCGACGAGACCACCTACCGCGACGTCGTGAAACCGGTCGTCGAGGGCTGGTTCCGCGACCGCACGAAGGCGGAGCTCGAAGCCCTCGCCGACGACCACGTGCCGTTCAGCGCCGTCAAGGACATCGCCGAGGTCGTCGCCGACCCGCACATCGCGGTGCGCGACATGATCGTCGCGCACGACTATCCGGGATTCGGTGAGCTGCGCACCTTCGGATCACCGGTGAAGCTCAGCCTCACGCCACCGCGCCCCCGCGGTGCGGCGCCCGAGCTCGGAGCGCACTCCGACGTGCTGCTGCGCGACCTGCTGGGGATGACCCCGGCCGAGATCGCCGAACTCCGCGCCGCGGGCACCGTCTGATGGGCATCACGCTCGACCGCGTCGACGGCATCGGCGTCATCACGATTCGATCGCCCCGAGAAGCTCAACGCCCTGGCGCTCGCGATGTACGACGAGCTCGGCGCGGCGTTCACGGAGGTGCGCGACGACGCGTCGCTCGGGGTCGCGCTCCTCACCGGCGCGGGCGACCGGGCGT
>NZ_JBMRCP010000036.1:0-20363 GCF_057350545.1 Pseudolysinimonas sp.
CGAAGATCGCCCGCCGGTTGAGCGGGGCCCGCCGGCGCACCGGCACCCGCACGTAGGTCGTGAGCCGCACCACCGAGGGCACGGCGAGGTCGAGCCGGACGGAGCATCGACATCCAGGAGTTCATGGTGCTGCCGGTCGGCGCCGACTCCTTCGCCGACGCGCTGCGCTGGGGTGCCGAGGTCTACCACGCGCTCAAGGCCGGGCTGAAGAAGAAGGGCCAGTCGACGGGCCTCGGCGACGAGGGCGGCTTCGCCCCCGACCTGCCGGGCGCCCGCGCCGCGCTCGACTTCATCATCGAGGCGATCGGCTCGGCCGGGTTCGTCGCGGGCAAGGACTTCCTCGTCGGCCTCGACGTCGCCGCGACGGAGTTCTTCCACGACGGCGTGTACCGCTTCGAGAAGCAGGAGCTCACGGGCGAGCAGCTCACCGAGTTCTGGGCCGGCCTCGTCGCCGACTACCCGCTCGCGAGCATCGAGGACCCGCTCGCCGAAGACGACTGGGACGGCTACGTGCACCTCACCCAGACCCTCGGCGACAAGGTGCAGCTCGTCGGCGACGACCTCTTCGTCACCAATCCGGTGCGCCTGCAGAAGGGCCTCGACCTCGGCGTCGCCAACTCGATCCTCGTGAAGGTGAACCAGATCGGCACGCTGACCGAGACCCTGGATGCCGTCGCCCTCGCGCAGCGCAGCGGGTACACCGCGATCCTGTCGCACCGTTCGGGTGAGACCGAGGACACGACGATCGCCGACCTCGCCGTCGCGACCAACTCGGGTCAGATCAAGACGGGCGCACCGGCGCGCTCCGACCGCGTCGCGAAGTACAACCAGCTGCTGCGCATCGAGGAGGAGCTGGGCGACGCCGCGGTCTACGCCGGCCGCTCCGCCTTCCCCCGCGCGAAGGCGTAACGCCTCACGGCATCCGAACGCCCTCGCCCCCTCACCCGGGCGGGGGCGTTCGTCGTCACGTGGACAACGTGCGCGGTTCAGGATGCGTCGCCCTCCGGCGACCGGATTCGACCGGGAAGCCTCGTCCTTCCTGAACGGCGCACGTTCGCCGCCTAACCTGGAGGCATGGCCGGACCGCAGCGACCGACGCGAGGGGTGCCCGAGCGGCAACCCTCCGGTCGGCAGCCGTCGGCGCGGCGATCCCGCGAGCGACCGACACGTGAGCGCGTGGAGCGCGAGCGCCCGACCCGCTCCCGGGCCGCGCGCGAGCGTGCCGAGCGCATCCCGGTCGCCCTGCCGGCCGAGCCCCGCGCCGCCGCGTGGATGCGCAACTTCCGACTCTCCGGCTTCGCCCTGTCGGTGCTCGTGCTCGTCGTCGCGGCGCTCCTCGTGCTCGCACCGAGCCTGAAGACGTTCGTCGAGCAGCAGCAGCAGATCGCCGCGCTCGAGGAGTCGGTGCGTCTCGCGCAGCAGGATGTCGACGGGCTCGAGTCGGAGATCGACCGCTGGAGCGACCCCGCCTATGTCGAAGCGCAGGCGCGCGACCGGCTCTACTACGTCTACCCGGGTGACATCACCTTCCTCGTGATCGGCGACGAGAACGCGGGGCTCGAGGAGGGCGGTCTCCCGATCAGCGACGAGATCCAGACGACTCGTGTCGACTGGGTGCGCGCCCTGCTCTCCACCGTCTACGAGGCGGGCCTCACCGAGGCTCCGCCCGAGTTGCTCCCCAGCCCACAGCAGGGCGAGTGATGCGCCCGCCGTTCCCCGCCCCGACCGACGCCGAGATCGCCGTCGTCTCGGAGCAACTCGGGCGCCCCGCGCGCGGGGTGCTGGGCATCGCCGCGCGCTGCGTGTGCGGCAACCCGACGGTGGTCGCGACCGCGCCCCGGCTGCCCGACGGCACGCCGTTCCCGACGTTGTACTACCTGACCCACCCGGCGGCGACCGCGGCGATCTCGACGCTCGAGGCGACGGGTGTGATGCCCGAGCTCGCGGCCGAGCTCGCCGATCCCGAGGTCGCTGCCGCCTACCGCGCCGCGCACGAGAGCTACCTCGCCGACCGGGATGCCGTCGAGCTCGTCGAGGAGATCGCCGGTTTCTCAGCCGGCGGGATGCCCGACCGGGTGAAGTGCCTGCACGCGCTCGCGGGTCACGCACTCGCGGCCGGTCCGGGGCTCAACCCGATCGGCGACCGGGCGCTCGAGCTCTGCCGCTGGTCGCCCGAGCGCTGCGAGTGCGCAGAACCCGGCGCCGCCGCCTCCGGATGACGCGAGTCGCCGCAGCCGTCGTGCTCGCCCTCGCCGTGCTCGCCGCGGGGGCTCCTGCGCACGCCGCCCCGGCATCCGTCGGTGTCCCCGCCGACGCGGTGCGCGACCGCGAGTACTGGCTCGACGATTACGGCATCCGCGACGCCTGGGCGGTGACGCGCGGGGCCGGGGTGACGATCGCCATCATCGACACGGGTGTGGCGCGCGGAGTCGCCGACCTCTCGGGGGCGGTCGTCGGGGGAGCCGACTTCTCCGGTCGCGGCGACTCCGACGGGCAGGGTCCGGTCGGCGAGGACGGGCAGCACGGAACCCTCGTCGCCTCCCTCGCCGCGGGTCGGGGTACCGGGCCGTCGTCGGGTGTCATCGGGTCCGCACCTGAGGCCTCGCTGCTCTCGCTGTCGATCGGCTTCGGATCGGGCTCCGGCGACTCCGATCAGCAGATCGCCGACGCCGTGACCTGGGCCGTCGACAACGGCGCCGACGTCATCAACATGTCGCTCACGCGCAACACGCTCGACTGGCCGGAGAGCTGGGATGAGGCGTTCCTGCACGCCGCCGAACACGACGTCGTCATCGTCGCGGCGGCGGGCAACCGGGGGAGCGGCACCGTCGAGGTGGGGGCGCCGGCGACGATGCCGGGAGTGCTCACGGTCGGCGGAGTCGACGAGAACGGCGCCGCTTCGTGGGACGCGTCCGCGCAGGGCATCACGATCGGCGTCGCGGCTCCGAGCGAGCGACTCGTGGGGGTGACGCCGACGGGAGGGTATGTGACGTGGGCGGGCACGAGCGGCGCGACCCCGATCGTGGCGGGCGTGGTGGCGCTCGTGCGCGCCGCGCATCCCGAGCTCGACGCGGCGAACGTGATCAACCGGGTGATCGCCACCGCGAGGGATGCCGGCCCGCCCGGCGCCGACCCCACCTACGGCTTCGGCTATCTCGACGCGGCCGCCGCGGTGTCGGCCGACGTGCCCGCGGTCGACGCCAACCCGATGGGCGACCTGGCCGAATGGGTGCGGATCAATCGACGCGCGGACGCGACCCCCGTCCCCGAGGCGACGGTCCTCCCGCCCTCCGAGCCCGCACCCGCGAGCCGCGCCGCCGACCCGACGGGGACCCTGCTGCCGAGCCTCGTCGACCTGCAACTCGTCGGCACCCCGGTGCTCGCGGCGGTCGTGCTGCTGCTGGCCGTAGGCGGTCTGCTGGCCGGGACGCTGCGGCGAATCCGACCCCCGCGTTCACGGTAGATTGGGTATCAGTCCAGCGAGGAGTTCGATTCAACGTGCGCAAGATCCTGATCGTCGGCGGTGGCTACGCCGGGTTCTACACCGCCAAGAAGTTGCAGAAGCACCTTCGCCGCGGCGAGGCCCAGGTGACGATCGTCGACCCTCTGCCGTACATGACCTACCAGCCCTTCCTGCCGGAGGTCGCGGCGGGTTCGATCGACCCGCGCCACGCGCTCGTCTCGCACCGTCGCCACCTCAAGAAGACGACCGTCATCACCGCGAGCGTCTCGAAGATCGACCACGCGGCGAAGACCGCGACCATCACCCCCGCGGTCGGCGAGCCGTGGGATGTCGACTACGACACCATCGTCGTCACCGCGGGTGCCGTGTCGCGCACGTTCCCGATCCCGGGCGTCGCCGACCAGGCCATCGGCCTCAAGAACATCGAAGAGGCGATGGCGATCCGCGACCGCGTCGCCGACTGTTTCGCCAAGGCATCCAACCTCCCCGCGGGTCCCGAGCGCGACCGCCTCCTCACGTTCGTCGTCGTCGGCGGCGGCTTCGCCGGCATCGAGCTCTTCGGCGAGCTGCGCTCGTACGCGAGCTCGCTCGTGCGTCAGTACGAGACCCTCACGATCGACGACACCCACTTCCACCTCATCGAGGCGATGGGGCGCATCATGCCCGAGGTGTCGCACAAGACGAGCCTCTGGGTGATCAAGAACCTCGAGGAGCGCGCCGCGAAGGTGCATCTCGACACGCAGCTCGCGAGTGCCGTCGACGGCAAGGTCGAGCTCTCCACCGGCGAGACGTTCTACTCCGACACGATCATGTGGACCGCCGGCGTCATGGCCAACCCGGTGGTGCGCAGCACCGACCTCCCGCTCGAGGAGCGCGGTCGCATCCGCACGCAGGCCGACCTGCGCATCATCTCGGATGCCGGCGTCGTGCCCGACGCCTGGGCCGCCGGCGACGTCGCGGCCGTGCCCGACCTCGTTCCTGGCCAGGGCGTCGGCGGCTTCACGGTGCCGAACGCCCAGCACGCCGTGCGTCAGGGCAAGCTTCTCGCGAAGAACCTCGTCGCCGAGATCCGCGGTGAGAAGCCGCGCGACTACGTGCACAAGAACCAGGGCGCGGTCGCCGGCATCGGCCTTTACTACGGCGTCTTCCAGAACGGCCCGCTCGCGATCAAGGGCATCCTCGCCTGGGTCATGCACCGCGGCTACCACGGCCTCGCGATGCCGATGTGGGAGCGCAAGATCCGGGTCTTCGGCAACTGGATCATCAACTTCCTCACGCGGCGCGACCTCGTCGGCATCCCGGCGCGCGACACGCCGCGTGCCGGCTTCGAGCAGTGGGCCTCCCGCCCGAAGGCCTGACCCTCTTCGCGGTTTGAGGAGCGCCCGGACGTAACCCGGTCGCGTCTCGAAACCCACCACGCGTACCCTGACTGCACGCCCTCGTAGCCCAACCGGCAGAGGCAGCCGACTTAAAATCGGCACAGTCTGGGTTCGAATCCCAGCGAGGGCACGTGATCGAGCTCTCCCGGGATGAGGCCCGTCGGATCGCGGTGCGGGCGCAGCTGCTCGATGCCGACCAACCCGGGGATGTCGTCGAGGTCGCCGACCAGCTCGGGGCGATCAAGATCGACCCGACCGCGGTGATCGCTCCAGCCGAGCACACCATCCTGTGGTCGCGTCTCGGCCGCGGCTACGAGCCCGTGCAGCTGTCGAAGGCGGTCGAGCGCGACCGGCTGCTGTTCGAGTTCGACGGCGCGTTCCGCCCGATCGACGTGCTGCCGCTCCTGCTGCCCGAGATGCGCGCGACGCCGCGGCGGCAGTCGACGAAGGACTGGCTCGCGGCGAACGCGAGGTTCCGGGCCGACGTGCTCGCCCGCCTCCGTGCCGACGGCCCGCTTCTCGCGAGCGAGATCCCCGACACGGCGGAGGTACCCCGAGCGCCCGACGGGTGGTCGGGCTCGAATCAGACGCCGATCATGCTCGACATCCTGCATCGCATGGGGGTGGTCGCGATCACCGGGCGGCACGGGCGTCACCGGCGGTACGACCTCGCCGAGCGCGTGTATCCGCAGGATCTGCCGCACGTCGACCTCGAGGAGGCGACACTGCTGCGGCAGGCTCGGCGCCTACGCGCCGCCGGTATCGCGAAGCAGAAGTCGGCGTGGACTCCGGTCGGCATGGCGGGAGAGGAGGCGAGGGTCGAGGGTTCCGACTGGAAGTGGCGGGTCGATCCCGAGGCGCTCGCGACGCTCGACGAGGAGGACCCCGGTGGTCGCGCCGCGATCCTCAGCCCCTACGACCGGATGCTCTTCGACCGCCCGCGACTCACGGAGCTCTTCGACTTCACCTACGTGCTCGAGCAGTTCAAGAAGAAGCACGAGCGCCGGTACGGCTACTTCGCGCATCCGATCCTGCTCGGCGACCGCTTCGTCGGGATGCTCGACGCGGCGCTCGACAAAGAGAGCAACCTGCTCCGCGTGAGCGGCGTGCACGAGCTGCTGCCGTTCGATCCCGAGGAGGCCGAGATCGTCGACCTCGAGATCGCGGCGCTCGCCGACTGGCTCGGCGTCGGACACGAGAGGATCGACGCGTGATCGAGACCCCGGCGGTCGTCGTCGATCGCGATGTGCTCGAGCGCAACATCGAGCGGATGGCGTCGGCGGTACGCGAGCGGGGTTTTCGCCCTGCGCCCCCACGTGAAGACGCACAAGCTGCCCGAGATCGCCGCGCTGCAGCTCGCCGCCGGCGCGGTCGGACTCACGGTCGCGACGATCGGCGAGGCCGAGGTGTTCGTCGGGCACGGTGCGACTGACGTGTTCATCGCCTACCCGCTCTGGTTCACACCGGGGAAGGCCGCGCGACTGGAGGCCCTACGCGCCCGCGCCCGCATCCTCGTCGGGGTCGACTCGGTCGAGTCGGCGGCGAACACCGGCCGCCTCCTGCCGGGGCTCGACGTCGTCGTCGAAGTCGACTCCGGGCACCATCGCAGCGGGGTGCATCCTGATGCCGTGACGACGGTCGCGGAGGCGGCTCGGGATGCCGGGCTCCTCGTCGTCGGCGCCTTCACCTTCCCGGGGCACTCCTACGGTCCGGATGCCGCCGCACCCGCCGCGCAGGCGGAACGCGACGCACTCGCCACCGCGGGGCACACGCTGCGGGCGTCCGGCTTCGACGTGCGCGTCCTGAGCGGTGGCAGCACCCCGAGCGTCGCGGCGACCGAGGCCGGCGGCGCGACCGAGGTGCGGCCCGGGGTCTACGTCTTCGGCGACGCCCAGCAGTGGGAGCTCGGCCACGTCACCCCCGCCGACATCGCGCTGACGGTGCTCGCGACGGTCGTGAGCGTGCACGGCGACCGGGTGATCCTGGATGCCGGCAGCAAGGTGATCGGCGCCGACCGCGCGGTCTGGGCGACGGGCCACGGCCGGTTGCTCGACCATCCGGAGGCCCGGATCACGGGGCTCTCGGAGCACCACGCGACGGTCGTCGGCGAGGGGCTCCCGGGGCTCGGCGAAACGGTGCGCGTCGTGCCGAACCACGTCTGCAACGCCGTCAACCTCGTCGACGAGGTCGTCGTCGTGCGCGGCGGCGTGGTCGAGGACCGCTGGGTCGTCGCCGCGCGCGGCCGCAACTCCTGAGGCTCAGTTCCGCGCGGAGCGCTGCTCCTCTTCCCGATCGAGGATCCAGCGCCGTGCGACACGCGCTCGCGCCGGCTCGAGTTGCGGCGCGAGCGCGTCGAACCGCGCTCGAAGTCGGCGCGCGTCGACCAGTCCGGCGTCGGTCAGCGCCCGGACGAAGTCCCGATCCTTCTCTTCGTTGCGGGCGAGCTTCGAGGCGCAGAGGTCGTGCGCCTCGGGGCAGATCCCGATCACGCCGGGATGTCCGGGAACCGAGAGCTCGATCGCGCGATCACGCCAGGTCGGCGGAAGGATCGCCGTCTCGGCCGACACGGCGTCGATGTAGAAGCCGCGTTCGTTCGCCCATTCGGAGTCCTGGCCCGCCTCGACCCACAGCCGACTCGTGAGGTGGTCGAGCAGATCGTGCACCGGGGCGATGTCGGCCTCGGCGGACATCGTGGCCTGCGTGGGAAGTCGCCGCTCCTCGAAACTCGCGAGGATGGCCTGCGAGCCGAAGACGAAGACCGTCGACTGCCCGACGACCTCGGACGCCTTGAGGATGGACTCCTCGAGCTCGTGCCGTCTCACGAGGCCCTCGCGCGGCTGAGCACCTCGAGTCGTTCGTCGGCGCCGAGGAGCCCGGTCCACGGACTGACCTGACGCATGTCGATCGAGCGCTGGTCGGTGCCGAGCATCCGGTCGACGAGCGCACCGATGCGCCTCTCCGCGATGTTCTGCTCCCACTCGTCGACCCAGGACAGGGCGAGGTCTCCTCGGACCTGCTCGCGCAGAGGCGCGATCCGCGTCCGCGCGTGGTCGAGAACCTGGTCGGGATGCTGCACCAGTCGACTCGCGACGGCGCGGTGCAGTTCGAGGCCGAGCCGCTGCTCGAGTCGGTCGAGTCGGCGGGGCGTGCCGACCTCCGCGCCGAGTGCTCGGAGCGCCCGACGCACGGTCTCGACGCGGACGCGTCCATCCGCCTCGCGCGACTCCCACCCCGAGACGGTCGCGGGCGACACGTTCATCCGTCGGGCGAGTTCGCGCACGCCGACGCCGCATCGCAGGCGGTGCTCTCGGATCGACTCGACGTCCATGTTGGCCTCCTGTTCGCTTATAAGCGTACATGAAGGCGGCCAGACCCCGTAGCGTAGGAGCGTGACGCTCCGCATCGCCGTCCTGTCCGCCGAGGGCCGCACCGCCAAGTCGACCGTGGCGGTCGGGCTGCTCGAGTTGCTCGCGAGCAAGGGCCGGGTGGGCGTGTTTCGCCCGGTCGCTCGATCCCTCGACGGGCCCGATCCCGTGCTCGACGCGATGATGCGGCACGGCGCCTCGCTCGCTGGCCGCGGCGTCGACGACGACCAGGTGCACGCCGATCCGGAGGGGGCCGTGCGACGCATCGTCGCCGAGGCGTCGAAGCTCGACGCGCCGAACTGCGACGCCGTCATCGTGATCGGCTCCGACTACACGGGGGTGGGCGCGCCGACCGAGCTCTCGATGAACGGACGCATCCCCGCCGACCTCGGCGCCGCGGTCGTGCTCGTGGTCAACGGGCTGCGGCCCGACGGAGAGTTCCGCACCGCCGAGGAGATCGTCGACGCCGCGCGCATCGCGGTGGCCGAACTCAAGCGCGACCACGTCGGCCCGGCGGCGGTCGTCGTGAACCGCGCCGATCCCGAGCGCCGCGAGGCGCTCCAGGGCGCCGTCGAGAAGGCGCTCGACGAAATCGTCCACGTGATCCCCGAGGATCGTCTGCTCGACGCCCCGTCGCTGCGCCGACTGGCCGAGCGTCTCGACGCGACCCTCGTGAAGGGCGACGACGCCGACCTCGACCGCCCCGTGCTCGGCACCGTCGTTGCGGGCATGGGGCTCGAGAACCTCCTGCCGCGGCTCATCGAAGGCGGCGTCGTCGTCGTGCCGGCCGACCGCTCCGACGCGCTTCTGGGCGTCGTCGTCGCCGACCTCTCGGCCGCCTTCCCGTGCCCGGCTGCGATCGTGCTCAACGGCGGCATCCCGATGGCGCCCTCGATCGAGAAGTTGATCGACGGGCTCGACTCGACGCTGCCCTTCCTCGCCTGCGAGTGGGGCACGTTCGAGACGGCGAAGCGCATCGACGGCACGCGCAGCCTGCTCGCCGCGGAGTCCGACGAGAAGTACGAGCGGGCGCTCGGGCTGTTCCGCGAGCACGTCGACGGGTACGGCATCCTCGACACCATCCGATCGGCCCCACCCGGACCGATGACGCCCAACCGCTTCGAGTACGAGCTGCTCGAGCGCGCGCGCAAGCACGTGCAGCACATCGTGCTGCCGGAGGGCGACGACGACCGCGTGCTCGAGGCCGCCGCCACCGTGCTGCGCGAGGGTGTCGCGCGTATCACGATCCTCGGCGACGAGGCCGCCGTCCGGGCGCGCGCGGAGGAGCTCGGCCATGACATCGCGGAGGCCGCCATCCTGTCGACCGACGACGCCGAACTGCACCCGCGCTTCGCGCAGGAGTACTTCGAGCTGCGCAAGCACAAGGGCATCGATGAGGCGACCGCCGCCGAGACCGTCAAGGACGTGTCGTTCTTCGGCACGATGATGGTGCACACCGGGCTCGCCGACGGGATGGTCTCGGGCGCGCGGCACACGACGGCGCACACGATCACGCCGTCGTTCCAGATCATCAAGACGAAGCCCGGCATCTCGGTCGTCTCGAGCGTGTTCCTCATGGTGCTCGCCGACCGGGTGCTCGTCTACGGCGACTGCGCCGTCATCCCGGAGCCGACACGTGAGCAGCTCGCCGACATCGCGATCGCGTCGTCGGCGACCGCACGGCAGTTCGGCATCGAGCCGCGCGTCGCGATGCTGTCCTACTCGACGGGCGAGTCGGGCACCGGCGGTGACGTGGATGACGTGCGCGCCGCGACCGCGCTCGTCAAGGAGCGCGCCCCCGAGCTGCCGGTGGCGGGGCCGATCCAGTACGACGCAGCGGCCGACCCGACCGTCGGCGAAGCGAAGCTCCCGGGCTCCGACGTCGCAGGACGCGCGACGGTGTTCGTCTTCCCCGACCTCAACACGGGCAACAACACCTACAAGGCGGTGCAGCGCTCTGCGGGCGCGCTCGCGATCGGACCCGTGCTGCAGGGCCTCAACAAGCCCGTGAACGACCTCTCGCGGGGAGCCCTCGTGCGCGACATCGTCAACACGATCGCCGTGACCGCCATCCAGGCGCAGGACGCCTCGTGACGCGGGTGCTCGTCCTCAACGCCGGGTCGTCGAGCCTCAAGTACGAGGTGCTCGAGCTGCCGTCGGGGCCGCGGTCGGGCGGGACGATCGAGCGCATCGGCGAACCCGACGGCGTCGCCGACCACACGGCGGCCGTGCGCCAGGTGCTCGACGAGCTCGGTGTCGAGCCGGATGCCGTCGGCCACCGCGTCGTGCACGGCGGAACGCGTTTCTCGGAGCCGACCCTCATCGACGCCGACGTCGAGTCCGCGATCGACGAGCTGTCGTCGCTCGCGCCGCTGCACAACCCACCCGGACTCGCCGGCATCCGTGCCGCCCAGGCCGTGCTGCCCGAGGTACCGCACGTCGCCGTCTTCGACACGGCGTTCCACACGACGTTGCCCGATCATGCCGCCACCTACGCGATCGCGCGCGACGTCGCGGACGAGCTGGGCATCCGTCGCTACGGCTTCCACGGCACGTCGTTCGCGTCGGTCTCGCGCTCGGCGGCGGCCTTCCTCGGTCGCCCGCTCGACGAGCTGCGGCTCGTCGTGCTGCACCTCGGCAACGGCGCCTCCGCGTGCGCGATCGATCGCGGCCGCTCGATCGACACCTCGATGGGCCTCACTCCGCTCGAAGGGCTCGTCATGGGCACACGATCGGGGGATGTCGACCCCGGGGTGCTGCTGCACCTCGCGCGGCTGGGGTGGTCGGTCGACGAGATCGACGCGCTGCTGAACCGGCGCTCGGGCCTCGCCGGCCTCGCCGGGTCGAACGACCTGCGCGATGTCGCGGCCGCCGACACCCCCGAGGCAGCGCTCGCGATCGAGGTCATGCTGCACCGGCTGCGCAAGTACATCGGGGCCTACGCGGCCGAGCTCGGGGGACTGGATGCCCTGGTCTTCACCGCGGGCATCGGCGAGAACGCGGCGTGGCTGCGGGAGCGCGCGGTCGAGCGACTCGGCTTTCTCGGTCTCGAGGTTGATACCGCGCGCAACGAGGGCGGCGACGGTCCGCGGCGCATCTCACCCGACGGCGCCCCGGTCGAGGTGCTCGTCATCCCGACCGACGAGGAGCTCGAGATCGCCGAGCAGACCGCGCACGTCGCGCAGCGCCGCGCGCGGGTCGAGTAGCGCCGCGCAGCGACGCGTATCGAGACACCTCGCACACCGAGCAACCCGCGCCGGGTCTCGGCACGCGGCTGCGCCGCTACTCGACCACCGAGAGCGCGGCTGCGCCGCTACTCGACCACCGAGAGCGCGGCTGCGCCGCTACTCGACCACCGAGAGCGCGGCTGCGCCGCTACTCGACCACCGCGAGGTCAGATCACCTCGACGTCGCAGGTGAGAGCGCGCACGCCACGTCGCCAGTCGCCCTCGCCGGGCACCGTGCCGGAGAGCGTGCCGGATGCGATGCGGTCGTCATCCGGGATGAGCTCGGCGCACCCTTCGTCGCGCTGGCGGCGCAACGACTCGGTGCCCGGGAACTCGTCGTCCTGCGCCGCCTCGACGAAGCCGAGATACATGAGCGTGCCCGACTCGCACTCCGCGGGCAGCCCGATGTTGTTCTGCGCCTTGAGCGTGAAGCACGTCCCCGCCTCGAGCTCGGTGAGGAGCGCCCAGTCCCCGAGCAGCTCGCGCGGCGGGACGAGGAAGGCGGAGTTCTCGAGGATGTCGCCGTTGCGGGTCAGCAGCGTGCAGAGCACCGGGCCGTCGATCGTCACGTTGTCGGCGGCGAGCGACCCCGTGTACGACGGTACGAGCGGCAGATCGACGAGGGCGCTGTCGATCGAGGTCTCGATGAACTCGAAGCACTTCGGGAAGACCTGCTCGTCGAACTCCAGGCCGTCGGCGGGAATCGGCGTGCCGTCGAACTCGGGCAGCAGTCCGACGACCTCGAGATTGTGCGCGGTGTCGCACGGAACCCGGTCGGCGGGCGCGAGTCCGGGGTTGTCGATGTCGGCGACGCTGAAGCAGTCGCCCGGATAGAACTCGTCGGCGGAGCGGTCGGCGAACGGCACGAGGTCGATGGTCGGTGCCGGCGCGCCGCAGCCGGTGAGGGCCAGCAGTGCGAGCGCGAGAACCCCGCCGGCGGCGGCGCGGAGGGGCTGGGCGGTGTGGGGCATGAGACCTCCGGTTCGGTGTGCGACGGCAGACGACGGCATACGGTAGCGCGGCCGTCGCGGCAGGGGTATCGCACGATCGAGGTAGACGACTTGACCGCCGGGACGCCCGTCTGGGACGCTTGACCCACTTTGCGGAAAGGGGACGCGGATGGCGCGCATGTCGGCGACGGATCGGCGCGAGGCGCTCGCCCGCGCCGCGCTCGCGGTCGTCGTGCGCGACGGCGTCCACGCAGCGACGACCCGCGCGATCGTCGCCGAGGCCGGCATGCCCCTCGCCTCGTTCCACTACGCCGTCGCCTCCCGCGAGGAGTTGCTGCGCGACGTCGTCGCTCTCGTCGTCGAGGGCGAGGGCGATGCGCTGTTCGGCTCGCCAGGACTCGACGCCCTCGACATCCGTTCGGCGGTGCGCGAGGTGCTCGGCTCGTACCTCGCCCTCGTGCGCGAGCACCCCGGTCGCGAGCAGGCGATGTTCGAACTCACCCAGCACGCCCTGCGCAGTCCCGGCCTGAGCGACCTCCCCGCGCAGCAGTACGCCGCCTACCGAGAACTCGCCACGCGGGTGCTCGATGCGGGCGCCGAGAGGTTCGGCGTGCGCTGGAGCATCCCGACGGCCGAGCTCGCCGCCTTCGCCAACGCGCTCACCGACGGCGCGACCCTCGCCTGGCTCGCCACGCGCGATGACGTCGCTGCCGACCGCATCCTCGATCTCGCCGCCGACGCGATCGCCGCCCACGCCATCCCCCTGCACCCGCACACCACGGAGGACGCATGACCACCACCGCTCTCGCCGAGCCGACCACGCGCGTCCCCGGCAGGTGGATCGCGGCGTTCGCCACGGCCTGGCTGGGCATCTGGATGGCGCAGCTCACGCCGGTGCAGCTGCTGCTGCCCGAGCAGATCGACGCGATCGCCCCCCAGGGCGATGGCCTCGAGAGCGTCGTCGCCTTCGGCATCATCTCGGGCATCGCCGGCGCCTTCGCGCTCGTGGTCTATCCGCTCGCCGGTGCTCTCTCCGACCGCACGACGTCGCGCGCAGGTCGTCGCAAGCCGTGGATCCTCGGCGGCGCGCTCGTCTTCGCCGCGGCACTCGTCCTGCTCGGCCTGCAGGGCTCACTGGTCGGGGTCGGCGTGCTCTGGGTGCTCGCGATCATCGGGTTCTGCATCCTCACGGCCTCCCTGACCGCGATGATCTCCGACCAGATCCCGGTCGGGCAGCGCGGAGTCGCGTCCGCCTGGATCTCGGCGCCGCAGGCCATCGGACTCATCCTCGGTGTCCTGCTCGTCGTCGCGCTCGAGCTGACATTGCTCGTCGGCTACGTGGTCGTCGCCGTGGTGCTGGTCGCGCTCGTCGTGACCTTCGTCGTCGTCGTGCCGGATGTGCGGCTCGAGGCCTCCGATCGCGCGCCGCTGACCGCACGGGCCGTCCTCGCAGGATTCTGGATCAGCCCCCGGCGGCACCCCGACTTCGCCTGGACGCTGTTCAGTCGCGTCCTCGTGAACGTCGGCAACGCGCTCGGCACGACGCTGCTGTTGTTCTTCATCATCTACGGGCTCGGCCGCAACCGGGAGGAGGCCGACGCCGACCTGCTCGTGCTCATCGTCGTGTACACGGTCTTCATCGTCGCCTCGTCGCTGCTCGTCGGGCGGTGGTCGGATCGCATCGGTCGCCGCAAGCCGTTCGTCATCTTCTCGGCCGGGATGCAGGCGGTCGCCGCCCTCCTGCTCGCATTCGTGCCCGACTACTCGGTGGCTCTCGTGGCGAGCGCGTTCCTCGGCGTCGGGTACGGCGCGTTCCTCTCGGTCGACCAGGCGCTCGCCACTCAGGTTCTCCCCGATGCCGCGTCGCGCGGGAAGGATCTGGGCGTGATGAACATCGCGACCACGGTGCCCCAGGCGGTCGCACCGTTGCTCGGGTCGGGGATCGTCGCACTCGTCGCGAACGCGACCGGCGCCGTCTCCACGGGCTTCGTCGTGCTCTTCCTCGTGTCGGGCGTGGTCACGATCGTGGGCGCGCTCGCGGTCATCCCCATCAAGGGCGTGCGATGAGGCTCGAACGCCAGCGCTACGCGCCGTGGGACGATCCCGAAGACTGGTGGCCCGCTCTCACGGCAGCCACCTACGACCTCGACGCACCCGTCGGCGTGCTCGCCGTCGAGGCGCTCGCCTCGAACGCGTTCGACCTGCTCGACCGCGCGCACGGGTTGCCGATCCGGGTTGCGAGCAAGTCGGTGCGCGTGCGCGGGGTGCTGGATGCCGTGCTCGCCCTGCCCGGGTACCGCGGCATCCTCGCCTACACGCTCGCCGAGGCGCTCTGGCTGGCGGAGACCCACGACGACGTCGTCGTCGGCTACCCCACGGCCGACCGCAGCGCCCTCGCCCGACTCGCCGCGGATGAGCAGCTCGCGTCGCGCGTGACGCTCATGATCGACGACGTCGCTCAGCTCGACCTGGTGGATGCCGTCGCGGCACCGGCGAGGCGCGCGGTGATCCGGGTGGCGCTCGAGCTCGACGCGTCGTACCGTTCGCGCGCGCTCGGCCATGTCGGCGTGCGTCGATCGCCCGTCTTCACGCCAAGCGCTGCGGAGTCGCTCGCCGAGGCCGTGATCGCACGGCGCGGATTCCGCCTCGTCGGGATGATGGCGTACGAGGCCCAGATCGCCGGCGTGACGAATGCCGGACCGCGGAAGGCCGCCATCCGGGCGATGCAGCGCGCGTCGGCCCGGGAGCTCGCCGAGCGCCGCGCCGAGGCCGTGCGACGCGTGCGCGGGGTGGCCGAACTCGAGTTCGTCAACGGCGGCGGCACGGGCTCGATCGAGTCGACGCACGCCGACTCCTCCGTCACCGAGGTCGCGGCGGGATCGGGCCTCTTCGGCCCGCACCTCTTCGACGGTTACACGCGATTCCAGCCGGCCCCCGCGGTCGCGTTCGCGCTCGATGTCGTAAGGCGACCGACCGACGACATCGCGACGCTGCTCGGCGGCGGCTGGATCGCCTCCGGCCCTCCCGGCCCTGATCGTCTGCCGCAGGTGGTCTGGCCGCAGGGACTCAGGATGCTCGCTCGCGAAGGGGCGGGCGAGGTGCAGACTCCGCTGCGCGGAAAGGCGGCGCGTGACCTGCAGGTCGGCGACCGCGTCTGGCTGCGGCACACCAAGGCGGGGGAACTCAGCGAGCACCTCGACGCGTTCGCGCTCGTCGAAGGCGGTGACCTCGTCGGGGAGTTGCCGACCTACCGCGGTGAGGGGAAGGTGTTCCTGTGACGCGGTGGCGCAATTGGGGCCGGTCGGCCGAGGCGAACCCCGTGCGGATCGCCCGGCCGCGCTCCGTCGACGAGGTGGTGCGCATCGTGCGCGAGGCCGCCGAGCGCGGGATGAGCGTGAAAGCCGTCGGGGCGGGGCACTCGTTCACCGACATCGCCGCCACCTCGGGTGTGCTGCTCGAGCTCGACGCGCTCTCGGGAATCCTCGCGGTCGACGCCGCGGCAAAGCGCGTGCGCGTCGCCGCCGGAACCCGCCTGTACGACCTCGGCCCGCTGCTCGCCGCGCACGGCCTCGCGCTGCAGAACATGGGCGACATCGACCGCCAGTCGATCGCCGGTGCGACCTCGACCGGCACGCACGGCACCGGCATCGCCTTCGGTGGCCTCGCCACCCAGCTCACGGCGGCGACCGTCGTCACCGGGTCGGGCGAGGTGCTGCGAGTGTCGGAGACCGAGCGTCCCGAGTTGCTCCCGGCCGTGCGACTCGGGCTCGGCGCGCTCGGCATCCTCGTCGAGATCGAGCTGCAGTGCGTCGACTCCTTCGTGCTGCGCTCCGCCGACCGGCCGCGCCCGTTCGACGAGGTGCTCGACGGATGGGCCGACCTCGTCGGTGCGGCCGACCACTTCGAGTTCTACTGGTGGCCGCATACCGACAAGGCGATGACGCAGACCAAGACCCGTCTGCCGGCCGACACCCCCTTCGCGACGCCGAACCCGGTCGCGCTGTGGGCCGAGAAGCGGCTGCTCGAGAACGAGGCCCTGCGCGCCCAACAGGCCATCGGCCACCTCATCCCCGCTGCGGTGCCCGGGCTCAGCCGGTTCGCGACCGGGGTGTACGGCGAGGGTGAGCGCTCGGGGGTCTCGTACGAGATCTTCGCGAGCCCGCGTCTCGTGCGGTTCCGCGAGAGCGAGTACGCGATCCCGTTCGACGCGCTGCCGCAGGCGCTGCGCGACGTGCGCGGCCTCGTCGAGCGGAACGGCTGGCGCATCTCTTTCCCGGTCGAGGTCCGCGCCGCGGCACCCGACGACAATTGGATGTCGACCGCCCACGGTCGCCCGAGCGCCTACATCGCCGTGCACCGCTACGTCCGCGACGACCCGACCGAGTACTTCCGCGCGTTCGACGCCCTCATGCGCACGTACGACGGCCGCCCGCACTGGGGGAAGATGCACTTCCGCGCCGCCGAGGATCTGCGCCCGGCTTACCCGCGGTTCGACGACTTCCTGCGCGTGCGCGACGAGCTCGACCCCGACCGGCGCTTCGCCAACCCCTACCTCGACCGGGTGCTCGGATCGTGAATCGGTGGTCGAGTAGCGGCCGGAGGCCGCGTGTCGAGACCGCACTCGCGGGCTACCGAGGTGCGGTTTCGACACGCGCCCGCCTGCGGCGGTCGCTGCTCAACCACCGAGCGGGAGCGGATGCGCATGACTCCTGAAAATCTGGCCGGGCTGTTGCGACCGGACTTCGTGGTCGGGGTGGCGTCGGCGGCGCCGCAGATCGAGGGAGCGTGGGATGAGGACGGCCGCACCCCGTCGACGTGGGATGTGTTCGCCGCCGTCCCCGGCAACATCCGTGACGGGTCGACGCCGGCGGTGACGACGGATGCCTACCACCGGTCCGACGAAGACCTCGCGCTGATGCGGGACGCGCGCGTCGACGCGTCGCGGTTCTCGCTGTCCTGGAGCCGCCTGCTGCCCGACGGCAGGGGTCCGGTGAATCCGAAGGCCGTCGCGTACTACGACCGCGTGATCGACGGCCTGCTCGAGTCGGGCATCCGGCCCGTGGTGACGCTCTTCCACTGGGACACTCCGGCGCCGCTCGAGGAGCGCGGCGGCTGGCTGCGCCGCGACACCGCCGACCGGTTCGCCGAGTTCGCCTCGGCGGCGGGGGAGGCGTTCGGCGATCGTGTCGCCGATTGGATCACCCTCAACGAACCGGCCACCGTCATCCTCAACGGGTACGCCCTCGGCGTGCATGCTCCGGGACGCGCGAAGCTGTTCGGGGCGATCCGGGCGGTGCGCAACATCCTGCGCGCCCACGGCCTCGCCGTCGACGCGCTGCGTGCCGTCCCCGTCGCGGGACGCATCGGCATCACCAACGTGCACACCCCGATCGAGCCCGCAACCGACTCCCGCGCCGACGCCGACGCCGCAGATCTGTACGACTTCATCCACAACCGGCTGTTCGCCGACGGGGTGCTGCTCGGTCGCGACCCCGAACTGCCTCGCGGCGCGCGCGGCCTCGAGCGGCTGGGGCTGCGGATGCTGTCCCGCCTCGGTCGGGATCGCCCGGTGATCTCGCGCCCGCTCGACTTCTACGGTCTCAACTACTACGTGCCCAGCCGCGTGTCGGCAGGGTCCGACCCGACGGGCTCGACGCCGGACGGTGAGACCGAGGCGATGAAGGACGTGCCGTTCACGCTCGAGAAGTTCCCCGAGCTGCCGACGACGACCTTCGGCTGGCCCATCCACCCCGAGTCGCTCGGCGTCGTCATCGACCGCCTCGCCGATCGCTACGGCGACCGGCTGCCGCCGCTCCAGATCACCGAGAGCGGTGCGGCGTTCCCCGACGTGATCGGGCCCGACGGGGTCGTCGACGACAGTGACCGCATCGACTACCTCGCGCGGCATCTCGCCGTGGCCGCGGCCGATCCGCGCGTCGACGGCTACTACGTGTGGACGTTCGTCGACAACTGGGAGTGGGCGGCGGGCTTCACGCAGCGATTCGGGATGGTGCACCTCGACACCGAGACGCTCGCCCGCACTCCGAAGGCCTCATACCACTGGTTCCGCGCGGTGCAAGAGGCACGTCGCCGCTGATCCGGTCCATCAGAATGGACAGGTGACACCCGAGGAGCTGGCCGCGAAGCTGCCTCCGGGTTTCCTCCTCGGCGTGAGCACCTCGGCGTACCAGATCGAGGGCGGGTCCGATCACCGTGGTCGCGCCGGCTGGGACGACTTCGTCGCAGGCGGCGACACCGTGCTCGACGGCAGTGATGCGCTCATCGCCGCCGACCACTACCACCGGATGCCGGAGGACGTCGCGCTGCTCAAGGAGCTCGGCGTCGACGCCTACCGATTCTCGATCTCGTGGCCGCGTGTGCAGCCCGGCGGCAAGGGGCCCGCGAACGCCGAGGGTCTCGCGTTCTACGACCGGCTGATCGACGAGCTGCTCGCGGCGGGCATCCGTCCGATGGCGACGCTGTTCCACTGGGACACCCCGGCCGAGCTCGAGCACCACGGCGGCTGGACCCACCGTGACACGGCCTACCGGTTCGCCGACTACGCCCGCATCGCGGGGGGGGCCTTCGGCGATCGGGTCGCCGACTGGGTGACGATCAACGAGCCGGCGACCCTCGCGCTCGAGGGCTACACGCTCGACGTGCACTCGCCGGGCCGCGCGATCTGGCTCGCGGGCGTGCGCGCCGCCCACAACCTGCTGCTCGGGCACGGGCTCGCCGTCCGTGCGCTGCGTGACGTGCCGGTGAGCGGGCGCATCGGCATCTCGAACGCCCACAGCCCGGTGTTCGCGGCGAGCTCCCGCTGGCTCGACGGGTTCGCCGCGCGCAACTTCGACATCCTCAACAACCGCGTGTTCGCCGACCCCGTGCTGCTCGGTCGTCGTCCCCCCGGACTCGTCGGTCTCGCCCTGCGACTCGCGGCGCTCCCGCATCCCGGCGACGCGCGGATCATGGCCGAACCCGTGGACTTCTACGGCATCCAGTACTACTTCCCGAGCCGCGTCGCCGCCGGTCCGCCGAAGCTCAAGCGCGGCACGCACGACGGGCACTCGACGGCGATGCTCGACCTGCCGCTGCGACTGGAGCCCTGGCCCGAGTACGAGTCGACGGGTTTCGGCTGGGCCGACGCGCCGGAGCTCGTGAAGGTGCTGCTGGGCCAGTTCGCCGACCGCTACGGCGGCAAGCTGCCGCCCGTCATCTTCACGGAAGGCGGTGCGAGCTTCCCCGACGAGGTCGGCGACGACGGCGAGATCGACGACCGGGACCGCATCGACTACCTCGCGCGGCACATCGCCGCGGCCGCCGAGGGGGCGCCCGGTGTCGACGTCGAGGGGTACTACGTGTGGTCGTTCCTCGACAACTTCGAATGGGCTGCCGGGTACACGCAGCTGTTCGGGCTCGTCTCCGTCGACCGCGAGACGCAGGAGCGTCGCCCCAAGGCGTCGTACCGGTGGTACCGCGAGGTTCTCTCAGCTAAAAATCCGTGACGGAGCCCTATGCTGTCGGGCATGGAGATCCTCATCGTCATCGTCGTGATCGTTGGCCTCGTGGTCATCATCGGCGGCTACCTCTGGGCGACGTATAACGGCCTCGTCCGGCTCAATGTCCGCGTCGACGAGGCGTGGAGCGACATCACCGTTCAGCTCAAGCGTCGCGCCGACCTCATCCCGAACCTCATCGAGGCCGTCAAGGGCTACGCAGCCCACGAGAAGCAGGTCTTCGAGAACGTCACGAAGGCCCGGTCCGAGACCGTCAACGCGTCGACGCCGGCCGAAGCGGGTGCCGCGGAGAATCACTTCCAGCAGGCGCTCAAGAGCCTGTTCGCGGTCGCCGAGGCGTACCCGCAGCTGCAGGCCAACCAGAACTTCCTCCAGCTCCAGGGCGAGCTCGTCGACACCGAGGACAAGATCCAGGCGTCGCGTCGCTTCTACAACGGCGGCGTGCGCGAGCTCAACACGAAG
>NZ_JBMRCP010000037.1:0-6068 GCF_057350545.1 Pseudolysinimonas sp.
AGCCAGGTGTGGCCGTCGCGCTGCCGGAAGACCTTCACGGTGGCCTCGCCGTCGAGCATCGCGGCGACGATCTCTCCGTTCTCGGCGGACTTCTGCTGGCGTACGACGACCCAATCGCCGTCGCAGATCGCGGCGTCGATCATCGACTCGCCGACGACCTTGAGCATGAACAGGTCGCCCTTGCCGACGAGCTGACGGGGGAGAGGGAAGACCTCGTCGACCTGCTGGTCGGCGGTGATCGGGATGCCGGCGGCGATGCGCCCGACGAGCGGCACCATCGCGGCGTCGCCGACCGGGATGCTCGACTCCGAACCTTCGCCGCTCGGCAACTCGATGAGCACCTCGAGGGCGCGCGGACGGTTGGGGTCGCGCCGCAGGTAGCCGGAGAGTTCGAGCTGGTTGAGCTGGTGGGTGACGCTCGAGAGCGACGAGAGGCCGACGGCGTCGCCGATCTCGCGCATGCTCGGCGGGTAGCCACGGCTCGCGACCGAGCGCTGGATCATCTCGAGGATCGCCTGCTGCTTGTCGCTCAGCGACGTGCGCCGGCGGGTCGCCGCCGGCTCGGGATTCGAGGGGTGCTGGGGCGTGATCTCGTCCACGATTCCTCCACTGTTGCTCGGTGCCGGGTCGATGTCGGTGGTCGGTGATCGAATCATCCAGCGATCGAAACTGTATCCGGTTGAGGTCGTCTCGGCAAACATCTGTTCGAGTGTGTCGGGCGATTCTCGGGAAAACTCGCGAGATGCACTTGAACACATGTTCGATCGAATGTATGTTCGGAACACAGATTCGCCCCCGGGTCGTCGGCCCGGCCGCCGGAGGCCCGGGGGCTGATCGCCAGACCACGCACCGCCTACCGTGAGGAGCCCGTCATGACCGCAGTGAGCTACAGCACCGCCCCCGCGATGCCGCGCCTGCGCCTCACCCGTCGCGGGCGGGCCGTGCTCACGACGCTCGCCGCGCTGCCCTTCGTGGTCGCGGCGATGTTCATCGGGCTCAACGGCGGAGGGGCCGTCGCGACGAACACCACGCCCGACGCGACCTTCGAGTGGGTCACGGTCGATGCGGGGGAGTCGCTCTGGGGGCTCGCCGCCGAGATCGCGCCCGAGGAAGACCCGCGCGAGTTCGCCGCGCAGGTGGTCTCGCTCAACCAGCTCGCCTCGTCCGACGTGCGGGCCGGTCAGCGTCTCGCCATCCCCGCGCAGTACTCCGACTGATCGCTCGCGCGACCGAGAGCTCACGCGACCGAGAGCTCACGCGACTGAGAGCTCACGCGGCCTCGGTAAACTGCCGCGAGTGGCGTCCCTCTCCGATCTCCCGCTCCGCGACGACCTGAAGGGCGCCTCCCCCTACGGGGCCCCCCAAGACCCGGTGCGCTACGCGCTCAACGTCAACGAGAACACGCATCCGATTCCGGAGGCGGTCGCGCGCGACATCGTCGAGGGCCTCGCCCACGCGGTGCTCGGAGCGAACCGCTATCCCGACCGCGAGTTCAGCCAGTTGCGGGCCGCGTTCGCCGGGTACCTCGGTCACGGGCTCGCCGCGGAGAACATCTGGGCGGCCAACGGCTCGAACGAGATCATCCAGCACGTGCTGCAAGCCTTCGGTGGCCCGGGACGCCGAGTGCTCGGCTTCCCGCCCACGTACTCGATGCACCCGATCATCGCCGCCGGAACCGGCACCGAGTGGGTGACCGCCGAACGGGACGCGGGTTACGCGATCTCGCCCGAGACCGCGATCGCCGCGGTGGAACGCACCGACCCCGACCTCGTCTTCCTCTGCGCGCCGAACAACCCGACCGGCACGCCACTTCCGCTCGAGACGATCGAGGCGGTGTACGCGGCCTCCCGCGGCATCGTGTTCGTCGACGAGGCGTACGCGGAGTTCGTGCCGGCCGACATCCCGAGCGCCCTGACGCTGCTGCCAGGTCGCGCGCGCCTCCTCGTCTCGCGCACGATGAGCAAGGCGTTCGCCTTCGCCGGCGTGCGCGTCGGGTATCTCGCCGCCGACCCCGCCGTGACGGATGCCCTCCGGCTCGTCCGTCTTCCGTATCACCTGTCGGCCCTCACCCAGGCCGCCGCGCTCGCGGCGCTGCGCCACGCGCCCGAGATGCTCGCGATGGTCGACGACATCCGCGGTCAGCGCGACCGCCTCCTCACCGAGCTCGCCGCGCTCGGTTACCGCGCGCACGAGTCGTGGGCGAACTTCGTGCTCTTCGACGGCGTCGCGAACCCGCAAGCCACCTTCCGCGCCCTCCGGGAGCGCGACATCCTCATCCGCGACGTCGGCCTTCCGAACGCGCTGCGCGTGACGGCGGGAACCGAGGAGGAGACCACCTACTTCCTGAACGCGCTCGCGGAGCTCGGCCCGGGCGGCGCGCCCTAAGCTCGCACGTATGGCCTCCCGCACCGCGAAGCTGTCGCGTCAGACCAGCGAGTCGAGCATCGAGCTGAGCCTCGACCTCGACGGCACCGGCACGTCGTCGATCCACACGACGGTGCCGTTCTTCGACCACCTGCTGACGGCGTTCAGCAAGCACTCGCTCGTCGACCTCACGGTGACCGCGAGCGGCGACACCGACATCGACGTGCACCACACGGTCGAAGACACCGGGATCGTGCTCGGCCAGGCGATCAAGCAGGCTCTCGGCGACAAGTCGGGGATCGGCCGCTACGGCGACGCGCTCGTGCCGCTCGACGAGGCGCTCGCGCAAGCGGTCGTGGATGTCTCCGGCCGGCCTTACCTCGTGCACTCGGGCGAGCCGCAGGGCTTCCAGCACCACCTCATCGGCGGGCACTTCACGGGGTCGATGGTGCGGCACGTCTTCGAGGCGATCGCGTTCAACGCCGCCCTCACGATGCACATCACAGTGCTCGCCGGACGCGACCCTCACCACATCGCGGAGGCCGAGTTCAAGGCGTTCGCACGCGCGTTCCGTCGCGCCGTGGAGCCGGATGCCCGCGTGCGCGGCATCCCCTCGACCAAGGGCGCCCTGTAGTCATGCCTGCGACGAAGTCCGTGGTCGTGCTCGACTACGGTTCCGGCAACGTGCACTCGGCCGTCAAAGCGCTCGAGGTGGCAGGCGCGGACGTCGAGCTCACGGCCGACCGCCAGAGGGTGATGGAGGCCGACGGACTCCTCGTCCCCGGCGTCGGCGCCTTCGCCGCCGTCATGGCGGCGCTGAACGGCGTGCGCGGCGGCGAGCTCATCGAGCGGCGGCTCGCGGGCGGACGTCCCGTGCTCGGCATCTGCGTCGGCATGCAGGTGCTGTTCGAGCGGGGCGTCGAGCGCGGCGTCGACACCCAGGGGCTCGGCGAGTGGCCAGGCGTCGTGGACGAGCTCGAGGCCGACGTGCTGCCGCACATGGGCTGGAACACCGTGGATGCCCCCGAGGGATCGGTGCTCTTCGACGGGATCCGCGACGAGCGCTTCTACTTCGTGCACTCCTACGCCGCGCGGTCGTGGGAGCTCGACGTCTACGGCGCCTTCGCGCAGCCGGCAGTGACCTGGGCCGACCACGGCGGGCGTTTCGTCGCCGCGGCCGAGAACGGCCCGCTGTCGGCGACGCAGTTCCATCCGGAGAAGTCGGGCGCCCCCGGCATCCGGCTGCTCTCGAACTGGATTCGCTCGCTCTGACCGCGTCCGCATCGCGGTGTCGATGCTGTGGGCTACGCTTTCGACCTTGTGACCGAGTTCTCCACCGCCCCGAAGCTCACCCTCCTCCCGGCCATCGACGTGGCCGACGGCAAGGCGGTACGACTCACGCGAGGTGAAGCCGGCAGCGAGACGAGCTACGGCGACCCGATCGAAGCGGCCGAGAACTGGGCGCGGCAGGGCGCCGAGTGGATCCACCTCGTCGACCTGGATGCCGCCTTCGGCCGCGGGGGCAACCACGGCGTCATCAAGAAGGTCATCAAGAACACGCCGCGCAAGGTCAACATCGAGCTCTCGGGCGGCATCCGCGATGACGCGACCCTCGAGGCGGCGCTCGCGACCGGGGCGAAGCGCATCAACCTCGGCACCGCGGCCCTCGAGAACCCCGAGTGGGCGGCGCACGTCATCGCCGAGTACGGCGAGGCGATCGCGGTCGGGCTCGACGTGCGCGGCACGACCCTGGCGGCACGCGGCTGGACGCAGGAGGGCGGCGACCTGTGGACCGTGTTCGACCGCCTCGAGGCGGCCGGGTGCGCGCGCTACGTCGTCACCGACGTCACGAAGGACGGCACGCTCAAGGGCCCGAACCTCGAGCTGCTCGCCGCGGTCTGCTCCCGCACCGTGAAGCCCGTCATCGCGTCGGGCGGCATCGCCAACCTCGACGACATCGCCGAGCTGCGCGAGCTCGTGCCGCAGGGGCTCGAGGGAGCGATCGTCGGCAAGGCGCTCTACGCGGGGGCGTTCACGCTCGCCGAAGCGCTCGACGTCGCGGGCGACTGAGCGCGCGAGCGCCAGCATCCCGATGCACGCCGACTCCGCCGGCATCCCGTTCGAGGGCCGCGAGTTCCACGCGAATTCCGCGGCGGATGACGACGGCTCGGCCGACCCGCGCCTGATCGAGGCGGTGCTGCGTTTCCGCGCGCGCGAGCTCGGGATGCCGGAGGTCGTCGCGGCGCTCGTCGCCGCCCGGCTGCTCGTGCCGCTCGTGACCGATCGCGGCGACGAGGGGATCGGCGCGCACGGGCAGGTCGTCGACAAGACGCAGGAGCTCGCGCTCGTCACCGTCGCCGGGCCCGACGGCCGCGTCGTGCTGCCGGTGTTCTCCTCGGTCGACACGATGCGCGCGTGGAATCCCGCCGCCCGTCCCATCCCGGTATCCGCTCCGCGGGCGGCCCTCGCTGCCGCCGCCGACGGTGCCGGCGCCCTCGTGCTCGACCCGGGCTCGTCGACGGAGTTCGCGCTACGCCGTACGGGGTTCGAGGCCCTCGCGACAGGGACCCCGTTCCTGCCGTGCTTCGCCGACGAGCGCGTGCTCGAGGCGTTCCTCGCGGCGACGGCGGGGGAGTCGGCCGTCCGCGCCGTGCAACTCGCCCCCGGTGATCCCGAGGCGCGGCTGACCGGCGCCGAGCTCATCGTGCAGCTCACCCTCGACGCGGGACTCGATCGGGAGGCGCTCGACGCTCTGCTCGCCCGTCTCGGCGACGCGTGGGCGGCATCCGCGCTCATCGCGGAGCGGGTCGACTCGATCGCGATCCGCCTCGAGAGCCTGCCCGCTTAGTTGCACATTGCTTCCGGAAGACGGAGCAATGTGCAACTAACCCGACAAAACCCTCGGCTCAGTTCACCGGTCCGGTGTACTTCTCGCCGGGGCCCTTGCCGATCTCGTCGGGCACGGGGGAGGCTTCGCGGAAGGCGAGCTGCACCGAGCGGAGGCCGTCGCGCAGGGCGCGGGCGTGATGATCGCCGAGGTGCGGGGCGGCGGCCGTGACGAGGCCGGCGAGGGCGTCGATGAGCTTGCGCGCCTCGTCGAGGTCGGCCTTCGCGTCGGGCTCGTCGGCGAGTCCGCACTGCACCGCCGCGGCGGAGAGCAGATGCACGGCGACGGTGTTGATGACCTCGACGGCCGGCACCTCCGAGATGTCCCGGATCTCGGGGCTGACGGTCTCCTCGCTCACGCGCACATCCTCTGTTACTCTTATGCGGGCCTCCGGAGTGATTCCGGATGTCAACGAAGCGGAGAATCCTCCCACCCGTCGGCTGCAACGCTACCGGGTCCAGTTTCACTCCGCCGGACCGCGAGGGCCGGTAGCCAGGGTGAGAGCGGTACACGTTCGACGAGAACGATGCCGAGTGGATGCTTCCTTCGTGTTCTGAAACGAAAGGAACCCACACATCAGCGATCCCAGAACGAACGACCGGATCCGCGTTCCCCAGGTGCGCCTGGTGGGCCCCGCGGGTGAGCAGGTCGGCGTCGTGCGCATCGAAGACGCCCTGCGTCTCGCGCAGGAGGCCGAACTCGACCTGGTCGAGGTTGCCCCGAACTCCGTCCCGCCCGTGGTGAAGATCATGGACTACGGCAAGTTCAAGTACGAGCAGGCCCAGAAGCTCAAGGAAGCTCGACGCAACCAGGCGAA
>NZ_JBMRCP010000038.1:0-2839 GCF_057350545.1 Pseudolysinimonas sp.
ACCGTCGCCGCGGCCGAGACGCGCTCGAGCTCGAACTCGAGCCAATCGCCCGCGGCGAGCGCCGCGACGACGACCTCCGAGTCGAGGTACGGCCGGCCGTCCTGGCTCTGCTGGAACGGGTTGGGGTCGTGGTCGCCGGGGGGCGCCCAGTCGAGCGTCACGGCGTCGTCCTCGCGGATGCCGGGCAGCGGGCGACCGTCGGCGACCGCGTACGACTCTCCCGCGCCGCGGTAGCCGAACCCCCACGCCGGCACGACCTCCGGCGCGATGCCGGTCACGGCCGCCACGACCTGGGGCTGCCACCGGCACTCCGCGATCGGCAGCGCCGCGAGCAGTGCCTGCAGGATCTCCCAGGCGCGCTCGGAGTCGAGGGCGCCTGGGTCGTCGATCGCCGCGATCACGTCGTCCCAGCCGTCGGGTGCGAGCACGGAGGCGGGGGATGTCGTCGTCTCGATCTTCTTCCAGGGCCACAGGTTCCAGCCGATGCCGTGCGTCTCGTAGAGCCGGAACGCGGTGTAGAGCCACTCGCGGGTGTTCTCGCCGCCCTCTCCCATGTAGATCGGGAGGCCGAGGCGCTCCCGCGCCTCGAGGAACGGCGCGAGCGCGGCGGTGTCGGGCGACGACCAGTACTTGTGGAATTGCAGGAGGGAGTTGTCGTCCCACACCTCGGTGAAGATGCTCCAGTTGGTCGCCCAGTGCGCCCCCTCGTAGACGATGAGGTGGTCGGGGTCGACCTCGCGGATCGCCGCGGTGAGGTCGCGGTAGAGCTCGGCGAGCGCGGCGCCGTGCGAGTGCTGCCATTCGTTCGGCAGCGGTTCGTTGAGCAGGTCGTAGCCCATCACGACGGTCTCTCCCGCGTAGCGCGTCGCGAGGTCGCGCCACAGCCGCAGCGTGAGGTCGCGGTATCGCGGCTCGAGGAAGAGCTCCGGCAGGTTGTTCGGGGAGTCGTCGATGTTCGTGCCGGTCTGCCCGCCGGGCGCGCCGTGCAGGTCGAGCAGCACCCACAGCCGGTGCTCGCGGCACCACTCGATGAGGCGGTCGATCATCGCGTAGCCGGCCTCGACCGGCTCGCCGTCCTCGTTCTGGATGACGCGACTGTTGATCGGCAGGCGCACGTGATCGAAGCCGCTCGCCGCGATGAGCGCGATGTCCCGCTCGGTGATGTAGGCATCCCGGAACCCGTCCCAGAACACGGCCGCGCGCTCAGGGCCGACGAGGCGGGACACGAGGGCCTCGATCTCGCGCGGCGATTCGGCGCCGGGACCGAACTTCCACATGTAGCCCTCGGGCAGCATCCAGTTGCCGAGTCCGACGCCGCGCAGCAGGAGGTCGCGGCCCGAACCGTCGACGAGCTTCGCACGCCGGGCGTGCACGAACCCGTCGAACGAGGCGGGACGCGGGGCGAACGCGGGCGCGGTCGACGTCGCGGGGAGAACGGAGGTCATGGCGGAGTTCACTTCAATCCGGAGAGGGCGAAGCCCTGCATCACGTAGCGCTGGAAGACGACGAAGACGAGGAGGATCGGCACGACCATCACCGACGCCGCCGCCATCTGGAGGGACGGGTTCACGGCGAGCTGCTGATTGAGCAGCGAGAGCCCGACCGAGAGCGTGTAGAGCTTCTGGTCGCTCGCGATGATGAGCGGCCAGAGGAAGCTGTTCCAGCCGGCGATGAAGGTCAGCACGACCTGCACGGCGAGGATCGGCCGTGACATCGGCAGCACGATCTGCCAGAAGATGCGGAACTCCCCCGCGCCGTCGAGCCGCGCGGCCTCGAGCATCTCGGTGGGGATGGTCGACATGAACTGCCGGAAGAGGAAGATGCTGAACCCGCCGACGAGTGTGGGCAGCGCGATGCCGACGAGCGTGTTCGTGAGCTTCAGCCCGTTGAGGATCAGGTAGGTCGGGATCATCGTGACCTGGATCGGGATCATCATCGTCGCGAGCACGATGAAGAACATCCCGCGGCGCCCGCGGAAGTCGAACTTCGCGAACGCATAGCCCGCCATCGCCATGAACAGCAGGCCGATGAAGCCGATCGCGACGACGATCACGGTGTTGCGCAGGTACGTGCCGAAGTCGAGCTCGGTGAAGAGCCGCACGTACCACTCGAACGTCGGGTCCTGCGGAACGACGGTCGGCGGGAAGTCGATCGACTCGCGCTGCGGCTTGAGCGAGGTCGTGAGCATCCACAAGAAGGGGAAGGCCGTGATGACCGCGCCGACGGCGAGCACGGCGCCGATCGCGACCGTCATGCGACGCGCGCCCGACCGCGTGCCGGCCCGGCGGGAGCGCAGCAGTTCAGTACTCATCGTCGGCCCTCCGCAGACGCAGCTGGATGAGGGTGATGATCGCGATGATCACGAAGAGCACGATCGATCCGGCGCTCGCGTACCCAAACTGGTTGAGCCGGAAGCCCTCCTTGTAGAGGAAGATGCTCACCGACGTCGTGGCTCCGAGCGGTCCGCCGTCGGTGAGCACGAACGGCTCGTCGAAGAACTGCAGCCAGGCGATCGTCGTCGTCACCGCGACGAAGAAGATCGCGAAGCGCAGCAGCGGGATGGTGACCGAGAACGTCGTGCGAGCCTCGCCCGCCCCGTCGAGGGATGCCGCCTCGAGATACTCCTTCGGCACGCTCTGCAGGGCCGCGAGGAAGATGATGATGTTGAGCCCCGTGCCGCGCCAGACGGCGACGAGCGCGACCGAGAACTTCGACAGCCACGGGTCGGAGAGCCACTGCACCTGCTCGATCCCGACGAGGGAGAGCCCGTAGTTCAGCAGCCCGAACTGCGTGTTGTAGAGGTAGCCCCAGATGAGCGAGATCGCGACGATCGCCGTGA
>NZ_JBMRCP010000039.1:0-14918 GCF_057350545.1 Pseudolysinimonas sp.
CATGAGCGTGAGCCCCGCGGGCACGGGGAGCTGCGGCAGGCGCGGGGTGGCGCTGCGCAGCTCGAACGCCGTCTCGCGGGCGAGCTCGGTCGAGTAGGCGACGGCACCGGGGTACCGGGCGAAGCGGGTCTGCATCTCGAAGCCCGAGCGCAGGTAGGAACCGCCCGCGGCCGGCAGCCACGGCTCGTGCTGGTCGAGACTCGCGCGCGCCCGCACGGCGGCGAGGGCCGAGGCGAGCGGCGCGCGCTCGGGCCGGGCGTAGTGCACGTTGCCCGTCGCGAGGATCGGCAGCCCGAGGTCGCGCGCGATGCCGGCGAGGGCGTCGTTGCGGTCGGAGTCGAGCGGGTCGCCGCGATCGGTGAGCTCGACGACGACGTTGTCGCGACCGAAGCGTTCGATGAGCGCGGTGAGCTCGCGCGCGGCGGGCTGCCTCCCGTGCGCCTCGAGAGCCTGCCGCACCGTGCCCTTGCGGCAGCCGCTCAGTACCGCCCAGTGCCCCTCGGCGGTGTCGGCGAGCGCGTCGAGGTCGTACACCGGGCGTCCCTTCACCCCGCCGTCGAGGTGGGCCTTCGTGAGCGCCTTCGAGAGCCGGTGGTAGCCCTCGGTGCCGCGCGCGAGCACGAGCAGGTGCGCGCCCTCCGGATCGGGGATGCCGTTCTGCGGTGTGCGCAGACCGAGCGAGAGCTCCGCGCCGTAGATGCTCGGCATCCCGTGGGCGAGGGCGGCCTCGGCGAACCTCACGGCCCCGTAGAAGCCGTCGTGGTCGGTGATCGCGATGCCCGTGAGCCCGAGGCGCTTCGCCTCCTCGACGAGGTGCTCGGGCATCGACGCGCCGTCGAGGAACGAGTACGCCGAATGCGCGTGCAGCTCGGCGTACGGCACGACGGGCTCGGGCTCGCCGTTCGGCAGCGTCGGGGGCTCGAGCGTCGGCGCGACGTAGCGCGGCCGGTGGTGGTGCGCCGTCGCTCCATCGGGCTTGGGCTTCTGCCCCGACATCCGCCGCTCGAGCTCGCTCCAGTCGTAGGGCGGGTTGTGCCAGCCGCCCACGGTCAGTCGCCCCCTCGTCTTAGGCTGCGGTCATGGCTGCCCCGAAGGTCACCGCCGACTCGACGATCGAGGTGCGCTCGGCCGTCGGACGGTTCGACGACTTCGCCGAGGTCGTCGGCGTGAAGAAGCCCGGCGGTGGGGGCTGCTGGTGCATGAGCTACCGCGACGCCCGGGTGAGCAACGCGGAGCGTCCGGAGTACATGGCGCGCGAATGCGAGACCTCGCCCGGTCCCGGTGTGCTCGTCTACGTCGACGGTGAGGTGGCGGGCTGGTGCTCGGTCGCCCCGCGCTCGACCTACCGGCGGCTCATGAACTCCCGCACCATCCCGTTCGTCGACGAGCGGGATGCCTGGTCGATCGTGTGCTTCGTCGTGCGGGCGGGCTACCGCCGGCAGGGGCTCATGCACCACCTGCTCGAGGGTGCCGTCGCCCACGCGCGGGCGAACGGGGCCGAGATCGTCGAGGGCTACCCGGCCGAGACGGGGGGCGACAGGATCGACGTCATCTCGGGTTACGTCGGCACGACCGACCTCTTCGAGGAGCACGGGTTCGAGCGCGCGTCGGCGACGACCGCGCACGCCGGCCACCGCATCCGCTTCATCATGCGCAAAGAGCTCTGAGCCCTCTCGGTGGTCGAGTAGCCGCCGACGGCGGCGTGTCGAGACCTCAGTCATATCGCCCATGGGCCCACCACCCCCGGCCGTCGAGCACGAGCAACCACGCTTCGCCCTGCGTATCGACCACCTGGAAGCGCTGGGCCCGCACCGTCGACGCCGGATCCCACCAGCGCTCCTCGAGCGGCCACGGCCCCGCCCAGGCCGTGAGGTCGCGTCGCGCCCCCGTCGGCGACACGATGACGGCGGGGGAGGCGGACAGGGCGCCCCGCTCGGTGACGGCGACGGGGCGACCTCGGGCATCCTCGACGGCGATCTGCCGCGGGATCTCATAGACGGTGGCCGGATGCGGGGGCGGCACCGCCCCCGGCCACGGACGACGCGGGTCACGCGCGACGACCGGCCGATCGCCCCACGCGACGCGCTGCTGGCGGTCGGACGGCATCCGCCCGCCCGTCGGCACCGCGGTGGCGACGCCGGAGTGCCCGAGCATGCCCTGCACTCGGGAGAGTCCGGAGTGCACACCCTCGTCGGGCCCGGTGCCCCAGATGCCACGCTCGTGGGCGCCGACGGGATCGACGGTTTCGGGCAGCAGCCGCACGCGCGCGACGGGGGAGCGCAGCTCGCTCTGCCCACTCGACCGGCTCAGTGCGTCGAGTTGCCAGCGCACCCGGTCGACGACCTCGGAGGCCGTGAACGATCGGGGATGAAGCCAGACCCGCTCGGTCGCCTCCCCGTCGGCGCCGAGCAGCTCGACCCGGAGCGCCGTGAGCACGAGACGCTGCTCGAGCAACTCGTCGAGGAAGCGCTCCGCCGCGGCCCGGATGCCGAAGGCGATCTGGTCGACCCGGTCGAGCGGCGGCTCGAACTCGATGCGCCCCTCGACGTCGCGCGGCGGGATGCGCGGGGTCGCCGGACGCGGGTCGCGGCCCGAGGCGAGAGCGTGCAGCCGGGCGCCGAGCGGCCCGAATCGTGCGGCGACATCAGATTCGGCGAGCGCCGCGAACTCGCCGAGCGTGCGGATGCCGAGGCGGGGGAGCAGCGACACGAGCTCGGGATCCTCGAGCAGGTCGACCGGGAGCGGGGCGAGGAACTGCGCCGTCGCACCGGTCGGCACGATCGTGACCGGGTCGGTGCCCGGCTGGTGCAGGAACGACGAGGGGGCGAGCCGCGCGGCGCGCTCGGCGGCGAAGAGCCCGTCGGCGATGCCGGCACGTGCCGCGGGCACCCCGAGCTCGGCGATCGTGCCGAGCAGCGAGAGAGCGGCGGCCCGCTCACCCCCGTAGTACCGGGCGGGACCGCGGGCGCGGACGGCGAGCATGCCGGGGCGCAGCGGGTGCACCCCGGGCAATGCGGCTTCGAGCGCCGTGAGCACGGGCTCGAAGGCGCGCGCGTCGAGCGTCGCGTCGTAGCGGAGCAGGTGGATGCCGGGACAGCGCGCCTGCGCCTCGCGCTGCCGCATCCCGCGTCTCACTCCCTCGGCCCGGGACGACGGGGAGCAGGCGAGCACCGCGTTCTTCTCGATCAAGGCGATCGGGGCTCCTGCCGGCAGTCGCTCGGCGAGCGCGTGGGCGTGCACCGGCCAGTCGGGGCACCACAGCACGAGGAGACGGGGTTGACGCGATTCGAACACGTGTTCGATTGTGTCATGCGCGACCGACGCGTGGACTGGGAGTGTGACCGTCATCGGAGCTGTGGTGTGGGGCGTGCGGAACATCGAGCGCGCCGTCGGATTCTGGAGCGACGCGCTCGACTACGAGCTCAAGCGCCCGGCGGATGTCGACTGGGCGATGCTCGTCCCCCGACGGGGCGAGGGCATCCAGCTCTCGCTGAAACTCACCAACTCCGACGCCCCCCGGCGTCACCACCTCGACCTGTTCTGCGATGACCGCGACGCTGACCTGGCGCGATTCCTCGCTCTCGGCGCGACGCACGTCGACGACTGGGAGTACGAGCACGGGGCCGACTACGTCGTGCTCGCCGACCCCGACGACAACACGTTCTGCCTCGTGCAGGTGTAGGCGGAGACCGCGGCGGCCTAGGCTGACCGCGTGTCGCCCGTCCCCGTCCAGCGCCTCGAGAACGGCCTCGTCGCCGCCGCCATCCTCGTCGCCTTCGTCGTGACCGGCGCCGGCTGGTGGTGGCCGCTCGTCGCGTTCCTCGCCTTCGACCTCTCGATGCTCGGCTACCTCGCCGGTCCGCGCGTCGGCGCCGCCGCCTACAACGCCGTGCACTCCTACCTCGGCCCCGCGTCGCTCGCGATCCTCGGCCTCGTGCTGCTCGCCGTCGGCGCCGAGCCGTTCTGGCCGTTCCTCGTCGCGGGCGTCTGGGCCTTCCACGTCGCCGCAGACCGCGCCCTCGGCTACGGACTCAAGCTGGTCGCGGGCTTCGAGCACACGCACCTGGGTCTCATCGGGAAGGCCCGCCGTGACGGCGCCTGAGCCGACCGCACCCGCCGCGCCGCGTCCGCGCTGGACGCCACTCGCGATCGTCTACCTCGTGATCGCCATCGTCGGCCTCGTCGGCACCTGGACCTTCAACATCCTCGCGATCCTCTCGGGATCGGATTTCTTCGGGGAATGGTTCAGCAACGGTTTCGCCACCCAGTCGCTGCAGGTGGACCTGCTCGTGCTCGCCGTCGCCGCGGGGGCGTTCGTCGCGATCGAGGGGCGCCGCATCGGGATGCCGCGGGCCTGGCTGCTGTTGCCGCTCGCTGCCGTCACGGCGGCGGCCTTCGTCATCCCGCTGTTCCTCGCCCTGCGCGAGCGCCGCCTCGCCGCGGCACCCGGCCCCGTGTCGAGCAGCACCTAGTCGAGCAGCACCTAGTCGAGCAGCTCGACCCGCACCCGAGCGGAGTCGCCGACCCCGAGCGACTCGGCCGCGCGCACCGCCTTCTTGAGCGGCAGCACGTAGGGCGCTCCGCCGCCGCCCGGGAAGATCGAGGTGCGCCAGGTGGTGCCGCCGATCGTCGCCTCGACCCGCACCGACCCGAAGCCGCGGGGGATGCCGGCGGCGTACTCGCGGATCTCGTCGGAGTCTTCCTGCCGCAGGCTCAGGAACGTCCAGGTGTCGTTCTTGCGGGCGTCCCACACCCACACCTCGGCGTCGAACTCGTACCTCATCCCGCCACGCTACGCAGCGGCACCACGTCGCGCATCCGCGGCTCGACGGCGGAGATGTGCTGCGACGCGTCGGGCAGCCACAGCCGGCGCGACTTCGGCCGCCCCGCCCAGGCGGCGGAGGTGGAGCTCACGGTGACCTGCCGCGCCGCGAGGTGGCCGAACCCCGTGCCGAGTCCCGCCCAGGCGCTGTCGCCCACGGTGAGGGCGGCATCCGCCTGCGGCCACTCGCCGACCGAGATGAGTACGGCCTCCCGTTGCCGCAACCGTGCGGCGAGTCGCCCGGCGGCCGTCTCGGGCACCCGCGAGCGGCCGTCGCGCACGGGAGGCCGCACGAGGACGACCGACACGACGTCGACGAGCGCCGAGACGACCGTCATCCACTGGTCGCCGGGATGCGGCACGAGCACGAGGCGCTCGAGGTCGAGCCCGAGCCCGGCCGCCGCCTCGACACCGAGGTCGGGCAGCCCGACGACGGCGCACCACGCTCCCGCCGCCGAGGGGCCCTGGGCGAGCGCGAGGGCGAGGGTGGTCGAAGCCGCCACCTGGTAGCGACCGCCCGCGGCGAGCGCCCCGCCGGGCAGCAGGTCGGCGAGCGCCGGATGGGTCGGGATGGCGCGCGTGTCGAGACGGTTGCGCTGCATGCCCCGGATGCGCGCCTGCAGGTCGCGGATGACCTGCGACTTGTCGGTGGCACCCTCGGCGAGTTCAGCGGAGTCGACCGCGACAGCGGCCGCCGACCCACTCGACTCGAACATGTGTTCGATCCTGCCACGGAGAGCCGACACGCGTAACGTCGATTCCATGCGCTTCGGACTTCACTTCATGGACTTCAACCTGGCCGGGGAGCCGGCGAGCATCGCGCCGACGATCGCCGCGACCGCGCGGGCGACGGAGGAGGCCGGGGGATCGTGGTTCACCGCGATGGACCACTTCTTCCAGATGGAGCAGTACCGCACTGCGCACGACCCGATGCTCGAGGGCTACTCGGTGCTCGCCTTCGCCGCCGCCCACACGAGCCGCATCAAGCTCGGCACCCTCGTGACCGGCGTGACGTACCGCCACCCCGGCATCCTCGCCAAGACCGTCACGACACTCGACGTGCTCTCGGAAGGGCGCGCGATGCTCGGCATCGGCGCCGCCTGGTACGAGCGCGAGCACCTCGCCCTCGGCGTGCCGTACCCGCCGCTCAAGGAACGCTTCGAGCGCCTCGAGGAGACCGTGCAGATCGCGCTGCAGATGTGGGACCCCGAGAACGAGGGGCCGTTCGAGGGGCAGCACTACGCGCTCGCCGAGACGATCTCGTACCCGCGGCCCGTGTCGAGCCCGCGCCCGCCGATCATGATCGGCGGCAACGGCGAGCAGAAGACGATGCGTCTCGTCGCGCAGTACGGCGACATCGCGAACTTCACGCTCCAGGACGCCGACCAGATCGCACAGCGCATCCAGGCTCTGCGCGAGCACTGCGACCGGCTCGGACGCGACTTCTCGGAGATCGAGCTCACCGCCCTCGTCAACGCGGTCGACCCGCTCGACGCCGACGCCTTCCTGCACCGCGCCGAGGAGCTCGCGGCGCTCGGCATCCAGCACGTGCAGTTCCGCGACCGGGTCGAGGATGCCGTGCGCACCGTCACGGAGTTCGGCGAGAAGGTCGCGCCGCGCCTCGCGGAGATCTGAGCCCGACCGTGAAAAGGGGAAGGCCCCGGATCCTCAGGATCCGGGGCCTTCACACTCGTGCGCGGAGGGGGACTTGAACCCCCACGCCCTTTCGGGCACTAGCACCTCAAGCTAGCGCGTCTGCCATTCCGCCACCCGCGCGAGTGCGCCCTCTCCGTGAACATCAGGGGAGGACCGAAGAACGACATTAGCACGCACGCCGGGCGTCGGATGTCACGGGTAGCTTCGTCGGCATGGCGATCGACGACCATCCGCGGATGCGCTTCGAGACCATCGCGCAGTTCCGCGCCTGGCTCGACGAGCACCACGAGACGGCGCAGGGAATCCGCCTCGAGATCGCCAAGAAGGGTGCGCCGGTCACGACCCACACGGTCGACGAGTCGCTGGATGCCGCGCTCGAGTACGGCTGGATCGACGGGCGCCGCAAGGGCATCGATGAGCACGTCTTCGAGCAGTACTACACCCCGCGTGGGCCGAAGAGCACCTGGTCGGTCAAGAACGTCGAGACGGTGACGCGCAAGATCGCGGCGGGCGAGATGAAGCCGCGCGGCCTGGCCGAGGTCGAGAAGGCGCGGGCCGACGGACGGTGGGATCGGGCGTACGCGGGGTCGAAAGATGCGGCGCCGCATCCGGAGCTCCTCACAGCCCTCGCGCAGAACCCGGCGGCGCAGGCGACCTACGACACCCTCTCCGCGCAGAACCGCTTCGCGATCTACTTCCGGCTGCACCAGGCGAAGAAGCCCGAAACCGTCACCCGCAACGTCGCCGCGTTCGTCGCGATGCTCGAACGCGGTGAGACGGTCTACTGAGCACTGCGCGCCGTATCGGGGAGTACCCTCGCGGCATGCGTCCACGCCGAGCGCTCACCCTCGCGGCCGGGACAGCCGCGGTGCTGATACTCAGCGCCTGCTCGCCACCCCTCGGAGGGCTGCTCGGACTCACGGTTCGTGACGGGCGGATGCTCCTGCTCGTGCAGTCGTGCGAGTCTCCGATCGTCGACGTCTGGATCACGGGCGACGACGCCCGTGACGGATTCCTGGAACGTGAGCACGTCGCCCTCGACTCCTCGTCCGAAGGACTGGTCGAGCACGATCTCGGTTCCGTGGAGGAGTTCGTGGCTTCGCTCGATCCCGACCTCGTCTACTCGGTGCGCGGGTGGACGGCGGAGAGCAATGCTCGAGCTGCCGGTCCGGCCGTGCGCGCGGACGAGCTCACCGGGTGGGGGGACGATGTCCTCTATCCCCGCGACGGGATACCTCTCGAGCATGAGATCGGATCGGTGGAGGAGTTCTCGGCGTCCGCGTGCGACTGACCGACCTCCTCCTGACACCGATTCTCAGCGGGGCTCGGCTAGCCTCGAACCCATGGCCGACGAGCCCGACGCGACCGCGACCGTCGCCCGTGAGCTGATCCGCTTCGACACCACCAACTTCGGCAACGGCAAGAGCCACGGCGAAACCGACGCCGCCGAGTACGTCGCCGCGAAGCTCGAAGCCCTCGGGCTCACGCCCCAGCTGTTCGACTCGCAGCCCGGACGCACGAGCGTCGTCGCCCGCGTGCCCGGTCGCGATCCTGAGCGTCCCGCGATGGTGCTGCACGGTCACCTCGACGTCGTGCCCGCCGATCCGGCGAACTGGAGCGTCGACCCGTTCGCCGGCGAGGTGCGCGACGGGATGCTGTGGGGCCGCGGCGCCGTCGACATGAAGGACATGGATGCCATGATCCTCACGTCGCTCGCCGACATCCTCGGTGCGGGGGAGCTGCCTGCGCGCGAACTCGTCGTCGCGTTCTTCGCCGACGAGGAGAACGGCGGCGTCTACGGGTCGCACTTCCTCGTCGACGAGCATCCCGAGCTGTTCGCGGGCGCCACCGACGCGGTGAGCGAGGTCGGCGGCTACTCGGTCGATCTCGGCGGCACGCGCGCCTACCTGCTGCAGACGGGGGAGAAGGCGCTCGTCTGGATCAAGCTCATCGCCCGCGGCGGCGCCGCCCACGGTTCGCGCGTGTTCCGCGACAACGCGATCACGAAGCTCGCCGAGGCGATCGCGACGATCGGGCGCGAAGAGTGGCCCGTGCACCTCACCGCGACGACGCGGGCGCAGCTGGCCGAGCTGTCGCGCATCCTCGGGATCCCCGCCGACGATCCCGACGCCCTCATCCTCTCCGCGGGTTCCGCCGCCGGTTTCCTGCAGGCCGGCATCCACGTGACGACCAACCCCACGCTGCTCGAGGCGGGCTACAAGCACAACGTCATCCCCGATCGCGCGGAAGCGCTCGTCGACATCCGCCCGTTCCCCGGGCAGGAGGAGGAGGTGCTCGCCCGCGTGCGGGAGCTCGTCGGCCCCGACATCGAGATCGAGGTCGTGCATCACGACATCGGGCTCGAAGAGCCTTACGAGGGCGATCTCGTGGAGGCCATGGTCGCCTCGCTGCACCGCTTCGACCCCGGAGCGCCCGTACTGCCGTACCTGATGAGCGGCGGCACCGACAACAAGGCGCTCGCGAAGCTCGGGATCACCGGCTACGGCTTCGCACCGCTCAAGCTGGGGCCCGAGCTCGACTTCCCGGCGATGTTCCACGGCGTCGACGAGCGCGTGCCGCTCGACGCACTCGTGTTCGGCCGGCAGGTGCTCGGCGACTTCCTGCGGACCTGCTGAGGGATGACTCTCCCCACCGCGACGCAGCACCAGCACGGGTCCCGGGGCACGTCTCCGCTGCGCTACCTCGTCGCCGGCGTGGCGCTCGTCGCGGGGCTCGCCGTCCTCCGGGTGCTCACCCCCGACACCGGCGTCAGCCTCGCCGACGCCGCGCAGGACTTCGTCACCCTCGCGCTGAGCGTCGTCATCGAGTCGCTCCCGTTCGTGTTCCTCGGCATCGGCCTCGCCGTCGTCGTGCAGGTCTGGGTGCCGGAGACCTGGCTGCTGCGCATCCTGCCGCGGAACCCCGTGCTGCGACGCTCGGCTCTCTCACTCCTCGGCGTGCTGCTGCCGGTGTGCGAGTGCGGCAACGTGCCGCTGTCGCGCGGGCTCATCATGCGGGGGCTCACGGTCCCCGAGGCGATGACGTTCCTGGTCGCCGCGCCGATCGTGAACCCCGTCACGATCATCACGACGTATCAGGCGTTCGGGTGGGATGACGGCATCCTCGTCGCCCGCATCGTCGGCGGCTTCGTGATCGCCAATCTCGTCGGCTGGTTGTTCTCACGCCACCCCGCGCCGGATGCCCTCATCACGCGATCGTTCTCGGCCGCCTGCTCGCGCGCACGGCACCACGACGACGAGCACGGCGGGCGGCTGCGGCGCAGCGTCGACGCGTTCGCGACCGAGACCACCGCGATGCTGCCCGCGCTGCTCGTCGGCTCGGCGATCGCCGGCGCGATCCAGGTGGGCGTCTCGCGCGACCTGCTCGTCACGCTCGGCTCGAACCCCGTGTGGTCGGTGTTCGTGCTCATGCTGCTCGCGTTCGTCATCTCGGTGTGCGCGAACGTCGACGCGTTCTTCATCCTCGCGTTCGGCTCCACCTTCCTGCCCGGCGCGATCGTCGCGTTCCTGCTGTTCGGGCCGGTGATCGACATCAAGATGCTCGCGCTCCTGCGCACGACGTTCACGGTGCGCACGCTCGCGCTGCTCACGCTCGTGGTCGGCCTGGCGTCCGCGACGATCGGATTGGCGATGAACCTTGGCTGAGTTCTCTCGCACATCCGAGAATTTCCGCACGCGCTGGCTCGGCGTGACGCTGAGCCTCATCGGGGTCGTCGCGATCCTCTGGCTCGGTGCGACCGGGCGGCTCGAGCTCTACATCCACCCGCGCTATGTCGTGTTCACGATCGTCATGGCGGTGATCGGGGGTGCGGCGTCGATCGCGGCGTTCCTCGTCGTGCCGGGCGCGCGGGCCACCGACGCGCATGATCACGACCACGAGCCCGCACCGCCCGCGCCGCGCTGGCGCACCGCCTTGTCGTTCGCGGGGAGTGTCGTGATCGTCGTCGGCGCCCTCGTCGCACTGCTCGTGCTGCCGCCCGCCGCACTCACCTCGGCGACCGCCGACAACCGCGACATCGCGGGCTCGACGGCGCTCTCCGACGCCGACACGACCGAACTGGTCGGCGGCGACTCGACGACCTTCACGGTCAAGGACTGGGCGACCCTCCTGCACCAGGGTCTCGGTGACGACTTCTTCACCGGCAAGCCCGCGGCGTTCTCGGGTTTCCTCGTGGCGACCGACGATCCCGACGTCGTCTACGTCGCGCGGTTCCTCGTCACGTGCTGCGCCGTCGACGCCCAGCCGCTCGGCGTTCCCGTCCTGCTGCCGGGCTGGCAGGACGAGCTCGCAGCCGACGACTGGGTCGAGGTGACCGGGTCGTTCACACCGAACCCCGACGCGGACGCGTCTGAGCCGATCGTGCTCGAGCCGGCCGAGGTCACGCCGATCGATCAGCCCGCGCAGCCCTATGTCTACTGACTCGATGACGCGTGGCGAGGGGCGGAGCGCGGGTCGCCGTGCACGTGGGTGGCGCCGCTCGGTGCTCGCGACCGTCGGCATCCTCGCGATCGCCGTCGCCGGGCTCGGCATCGCGGGGGCCTTCCGCGCACCGCACCTCGACGGCGCGAGCGTCGCCGCCTCGACCGCGCTCCTGCGCCCCGACCAGCGACTCGTGCTGCAGGCCGACCAGGCCATCGACCCCGTCGAGGCGAGCGACGTGCGCATCTCGCCGGCGACGCCGATCGAGGTGAGCTCCGACGGCCGCGCGATCACCGTGCGGTTCCCCGGGATGCTGCGTGCCCTCACCGAGTACACCGTGACCGTCGACGTGCGCGGTGCGTCGACGGGCATCGACGGCTCGTGGAGCTACGTGTTCACGACGCCCGACCTCGATGTCGCCGTGCTCGTGCGCGATCTCGAAGGGCCCGACGAGGTCGTGCGGCGCGGCGTCTCGGGTGACGACCCCGAGGTGCTCTTCCGAGCCGAGCGCATCCAGGAGTTCGCGCTCACCCCGGACGGCGTGGCCGCGGTCGTGCTCGACGAATCGGCCACCGGGCCGTCAGCCGCTGCCGGTCGCGTCGTCCTCGCGCCCGAGGGCGAGACGATCACCCAGGAGGTCGCGCTGCCGGGGGAGGGCCGCATCCAGCAGCTTCACGCGTCCGAGACGACGGGACGGATCGGGTTCACTTTCAGTTCGACCGACACGCGCGACCCCGACGCGGTCTCGTCGCGCCTGCTGCTCGTCGACCCGCTCGACCCCTCCGGGGTGGTGCGCCCGGTGACGGGACTCGACGGGGAGCCGGTCTCGGTCATCGACTGGATGTTCGTGCCGGGTACGCCCTACCTCGTCGCGCACACCTTCGGCGAGGCGGTGCTGCTCGTCGACACGTCCGACCCCGAGGCCGTGCCTGCGCCGCTCGGCGAGCACGCGGAACTGCGGGGCTTCCTGCCGGGAACACTGCGGCTCGTCGTCGCCGACCCGCTCTCGGGAGGCCTGCTCGATCTGCGCGACGGCGGCACGACCGAGTTCACCCCGCCCGACGACGGACTCGAGGAGGGCGTGTACCGCGGAACGCTGCTCGCGCTCACCGAAGATCGCTTCGTCGAGGTCGTCTCGCGCCCGTCGGGCGACTCGGGTTTCGTGCTCGACTACGAGGTGCTGCTCGTCGATCCCGACGGAGCCATGACGATCTACGACCCGCCCGCGGGCGTGCCGATCCGCGCCGTGTGCCTCTCCCCGAACGCGCAATATCTCGCCGTGGAGCTGCAGGATCCGGCGGGGGAGCCCGACGGCTACCCGAACCTGCCGGGGCGCACGGCGAGCACGACGTACTTCGTCGACCTCGAGACCGGATCGGCGAATCGCGGCATCCAGGGGTTCGCCACCTCGTGGTGCGACTGACCTCCCTCCCGCGGGTGGCAGACTTCCGGGGTGGACTTCCTCGAGGCGATCATCCTCGGCCTCCTGCAGGGCCTCACCGAGTTCCTTCCCGTCTCGTCGAGCGCGCACCTGCGCATCTTCGGCGACCTCGCCGGGTGGGGTGACCCGGGCGCGACCTTCACCGCGATCACGCAGCTCGGCACCGAGCTCGCGGTGCTCATCTACTTCTGGAAGGACATCACCCGCATCATCGGGAAGTGGTTCCGGTCGTTCGGTGCGCGCGGGGGTGCGCACTCCGCCGGCATCCAGAAGGGCGACCCCGACGTGCGGCTCGGCTGGGTCATTATCATCGGCACCGTGCCGATCGTGCTCGCCGGCTTCTTCCTGCAAGACCTCATCCGCGAGCAGCTCCGCTCGCTCTGGATCACCGCGATCGTGCTCATCGTGTTCGGCATCCTGCTCGGTCTCGCCGACCGGTTCGGCCGCCGCGTCAAGACGGTGCAGAACCTCACCTACCGCGACGGTCTGCTCATCGGCGGGGCGCAGATGCTCGCACTCGTTCCCGGCGTCTCGCGTTCGGGCGCCTCGACGAGCGCGGGCCTCGTGCTCGGCTACGACCGCCCGTCGGCGGCTCGGTTCTCGTTCCTGCTCGCCGTGCCCGCCGTCTTCGGCGCCGGCCTCTACGAGACCTACACGGCGTTCACGTGCGAGCCGGGCGTCGACGCCGGCTGCGGCACGGGTTACGGGATGCTCGAGACGATCGCCGCGACCGTCGTCGCCTTCGGCGTGGGGCTCGCGGTCATCGCGTTCCTCATGCGTTACATCTCGACGCGGTCGTTCCTGCCGTTCGTGATCTACCGCATCCTGCTCGGCGGCGTCATCATCGCGCTGCTGCTCACCGGCGTCCTGCAGGCCGGCGGCTGATCACACCTTCGGTGATCGAGTAGCCGCGCAGCGGCGTGTCGAGATCGCGCCGGGTCTCGGCACGCGCCCTTGGCGCCAATCGACCGCCGAGGACGCCGAGGATCGGGTCAGGGGCCTCCGGGGCGGTCGTTCTGCCCCTTCTCGCCGTTGCGGCGGCGCAGGTAGCGCTCGAACTCCTCGGCGATCGCATCGCCCGACGCCTCGGGGGAGTCGACCGTGTCGCGCGCCTGCTCGAGCTGCTTGATGTAGGCCGCCATGTCCTCGTCGTCTTCGGCGAGGGCGTCGATGCCGTCCTCCCAGGTCGCGGCCTCCTCGACGAGCGAGCCGCGGTCGAGCGTCACGTCGACGAACTCCTCGAGCTTCTCGATGAGCGCGAGCGTCGCCTTCGGCGAGGGGGAGTTGTGCACGTAGTGCGGCACGCTCGCCCAGATCGACAGGGTCGGGATGCCCGCCGCCTCCGCCGCGAGGCCGAGCACCGAGATGATGCCGACGGGACCCTCGTAGCTGCTCGACTCGAGCTCGAAGAAGGTCTGCACCTCGCGGTTGTCGCTGCCGGTGAAGATCGAGATCGGGCGCGTGTGCGGCACATCGGCGAGCATCGCCCCGAGGAAGACGATGCCCGTGATGCCGGCGACCTCGATCGCATCCACGATCTCGGCGCTGAAGGTCTTCCAGCCGCGCGACGGCTCGGTGCCGAGCAGCACGTGCACGCCGGCACCGTCGACCGGGGCGGAGAGGGTCACGCCGGGCCACTCCAGCTCGCGCGTGCCGTCGGGACCCATCGCGATCGTCGGGCGGTTGAACTGGTAGTCGAAGTAGTCCTCGGGTTCGACGTCGAGTCGCGTGACGAGCCCGAGCTGGTCGCGCACGGCGCGCACGGCGCCGCTCGCCGCCTCGCCCGCGTCGTTCCAGCCCTCGAAGGCGACGACGAGCACGTTCCCCCCGCGGAACGGGTGCTGCTCGGAAGGCGCGACCATCCACCCAGGATAGGACTCCGCCCGGACCGCAGCTTGGCCCCGCCTAAGCTGGTGCGTCGTGACCTCAGCCCGCATCCCCGCCGCCGTCCTCTGGGACATGGACGGCACGCTCGTCGACACGGAGCCCTACTGGCTCGAAGCCGAGAGCGACATGGTGCACGGTGCCGGCGGCGTCTGGACCGAGGACGACGGCCTTCAGCTCGTCGGCTCGGGCCTCGAGCGGTCGGCGCTCATCCTGCAGTCCCGCGGCGTCGAGCTCACGGTCGAGGAGATCATCACGACGCTCACCGACCAGGTGCGCGACCGGATCGGTCGGGCGGTGCCCTGGCGTCCGGGTGCGCGCGAGCTGCTGCTCGAGCTCAAGCAGGCCGGCATCCCGACCGCTCTCGTCACGATGTCGCGTCGCCGGATGGCGGTGGATGTCGCGGACGCCCTCGCCGCAGCCCTCGGCACCCCGGGTTTCGACCTCGTCGTCGCGGGTGACGACGTCACGAACGCGAAGCCGCATCCCGAGCCGTACCTCACCGCAGCCGCGCAGCTCGGCGTCGACATCACGGCGTGCGTCGCACTCGAGGACTCCGAGCCCGGGGTCGCGTCGGCCGTGGCCTCCGGTGCGACGGTGTTCGCCCTGCCGCTGCACATCCCGCTGCCGCCCAGCCCGGCGTACCGCCTGCGCGACACCCTCGAGGGGCTCACC
>NZ_JBMRCP010000040.1:0-19587 GCF_057350545.1 Pseudolysinimonas sp.
GCGGATCGCCTGTTGGATCATCCAGAACGCGTCGTGGCTCGTCGCCGGGCTGATGACGCGCAGTCCCGCGGTGTGGGCGAAGTACGCCTCGGGGCTCTCCTGATGATGCTCGACCGCGCCGATGTGGCCGCCGTAGGGGACGCGGATGACGACGGGGAAGCTCTGTGTGCCCTCGTGGCGGAACGTGAGCTTCGCGAGCTGCGAGGTGATCTGGTCGAAGCCCGGGTAGATGAACCCGTCGAACTGGATCTCGCACACCGGCCGGAACCCGCGCATCGCGAGGCCGATCGCCGTGCCGACGATGGCGGACTCGGCGAGCGGGGTGTCGAGCACGCGGTTCTCGCCGAACTCGTTCTTGAGCCCCTCGGTCACGCGGAACACCCCGCCGAGCGTTCCGATGTCCTCCCCCATGAGCAGCACGCGGTCGTCGGCGGCCATCGCGGCGCGGAGTCCCTCGTTGATGGCCTTCGCCATCGTCAGCGTTTCACTCACGCGGAGCCCTCCTCGAAGGACGCCTCATACGCGGCGAGCCAGGCGCGCTGCTCGTCCATGAGCGGATGCGGGTCGCTGTAGACGTTCTCGAAGATCGCCGCGCCCGGCAGCTCGCCGAGCGTCTGGGTGCGGGCGCGCACGTCGGCGGCGAGATCTTCGGCTTCGCTCGCGACGTCGGCGAAGAACGCGTCGCCCTCGCCCTTCGCGCGGAGGTACGTCTCGAAACGCGTGATCGGATCGCGTTGCGACCAGAACTGCACGTCGTCGTTCTCGCGATACTTCGTCGGGTCGTCGCTCGAGGTGTGCGCGCCCATGCGGTAGGTGAGCGCCTCGATGAACCGCGGGCCCTTGCCGGAGCGCGCGTCGTCGAGGTACTGCGCGCTCACCGCGTAGGAGGCGAGCACGTCGTTGCCGTCGATCTGGGTCGACGGGATGCCGAAGCCCGCCGGGCGCAGATAGAGCGGGGTGCGCGACTGGCGCTCGACCGGCACCGAGATCGCCCAGTGGTTGTTCTGCAGGAAGAACAGGATCGGCGCCTGGTAGCTCGCGGCGAAGATGTACGCCTCGTTGACGTCACCCTGGCTCGTCGCGCCGTCACCGAAGTAGGCGACGACGGCGGCATCCGTCTCGAGGTCGCCGGTGCCCGACGTGCCGTCGAGCGTCATGCCCATCGCATAGCCCGTCGCGTGGAGCGACTGCGACCCGATGACGAGGGTGAAGAGGTGGAAGTTGCCGGTCTGCGCCGGGTCCCAGCCGCCGTGGCTCAGCCCGCGCAGCATCTCGATGATCTTCATCGGGTCGAGCCCGCGGATACGCCCCACGGCGTGCTCGCGGTAGGCGGGGAAGATGTGGTCCTGCGCGCGCGCGGCGTAGCCGGACCCCACCTGGGCGGCCTCCTGCCCGAGCGAAGGGATCCACAGCGCGAGCTGACCCTGCCGCTGCAAGTTGCCCGCCTCGATGTCGAAGCGGCGGATGACCACCATCTGGCGGTGGAAGTCGCGGAGCTGATCGTCGGTGAGGGCCGCGACCCGCTCGAGATAGGGAGCGGTGGCGTCGGTCTCGACGAGGGAGCCCTCCGGCGACAGCAGTTGGAGCGTCGCCTCGGTGTAGGACATGCTGCCTACCCTAACCGCGCGTTCTCGGCGGCTTTCGGGAGGGTCTCGACAATCCGCGCCGCGGAACGTAGGAGTCTCTCGACAGAGGCGTCTTCCCCGATCGACACCCGCACCCCTTCGCCGGCGAACACACGGCCGACGATCCCGTCGTCTTCGAGCACCGCGGCGACCGCCGAGGTCTCGTCGCCCGCGGCGATCCAGACGAAGTTGCCGTGCGGCTCGGGAACCAGGAGTCCGCCGCTCGTCAGCTGCTCGTAGACGTGGGCCCGGCGGGCGATCAGGTCGTCGACGCCCGCGAGCAGGTCGGCCTCGACGTCGAGCGCGGCGATCGCGGCGCGCTGCGCGGGCTCGGTGACCGAGAGCGGGATGGCGGCGCTGCGGGCGGCATCCAGGATGTAGGACGCTCCGATCGCCCAGCCGACGCGGAGGCCGGCGAGGCCGAACGCCTTCGAGAACGTGCGCAGCACGACGAGGTTCGGATGCCTCTGCAGCTCGTCGAGGCCGTTGACCGCGTGCGGGTCGGTGACGAACTCGAAGTACGCCTCGTCGAGCAGCACGAGCACGGTCGGCGGAACCTTCGCCATGAACGCCGTGAACTGCGCCGTCGTGATGAGTGTCGAGGTGGGGTTGTTGGGGGTGCAGAGGAGCACGACGCGCGTGCGGTCGGTGATCGCGGCCGCCATCGCGTCGAGGTCGTGGTGACCGCCCGGCAGGTTGGGCACCTGCACGCTCGTCGCGCCGGCGACCATGACGAGACTCGGGTACGCCTCGAACGACCGCCACGCGTAGACCACCTCGTCGCCCGGTCCGGCGGCGGCCTGGATGAGTTGAGACAGGATCGACACCGACCCGGCGCCCACGTGCACCTCGTCGACCGAAACCCCTGCGCGTTCGGCGAGTCGGGCCCGCAGCGCCGTCGCCGCCCCGTCGGGATAGCGGTTGAGGTGCGACTCGCCGATCGCCGCGAGGATCGCGGGATGCGTGTCGTTGGGGTTCTCGTTGCTCGAGAGCTTGAACGCGTCCGCGGCCGCCGGGCGTCCCTGGCGATACGGCGGGAGCGCGGCGATCTCCGGGCGGAGGGTCACGGCCATGTCGTCCAGCCTAGAGTCGGGGGCGCTCGGTGCCGACACGACGACGGGTCCACGCGTCAACTCCTGGCCCCCGACACCGGCACCCGCCATGATGGGCGCATGGGTCGCCTTCTCCTCCGCCTGCTGATCAACGCACTCGCCCTCTGGCTGACGACGCTCATCCTCGCGCCGCACGTCTCGGTGGTGCCGTTCGAGCCGGGCGGGACGCTCGAGTTCGTCATCACGCTGCTGCTCACCGCCCTCATCTTCGGCGTCGTCAACGGCATCATCGGTGGCATCATCCGCGTCGTCGCGTTCCCGATCTACGTGCTCACGCTCGGCCTCATCTCGCTCATCGTCAACGGACTGCTGCTGCTGCTGGTCGCCTGGATCAGCGGCCTGCTCGGCTTCGGCCTCACGATCGACGGTTTCTGGTGGGGCGTTCTCGGGGCACTCGTGCTCGGCGTGATCAGCTGGCTGATCGGCATCCTGCTGCGCCCCTTCACGAAGAGCCAGCGCCGCCGCTGACCCCTCACCCGTCGTCGCGGACGGCACGGTAGCGGAATGCCGTCGCGGTGCCGCCGGGACGCTCGAGGTAGTCGGCGGTGAACGCGTCGAGCGTGCGCACCTGCTCGCGCACGGCGCTCGACTGCGCGTCGTCGACCGCCTCGGCGGTGCGGTCGTAGGCCGAGCGCTGGTGCGCAGGCGCCGCCTCGATGCCGGGGATCTCCGCCCCCTCGCGGAACGCCCTCCGTTCGACCTGCACGAGCGTGTGGTCGAGCTGCGGACCGGCGAGCGCGGGCACGAGATCGTCGGTGTTGCGGATCGCGAGACCGGCGACGCCCTCGGGCACGTCGAGGTGGCCCGCCGGTGCGCCGTGCGTCTCGAGCCCGACGACGTTCCAGTTGCCGGTTCCCGTCGCGGCGGTCGCGAGCAGCCCGCCCTGCGAGAACCCGACGAGCACGACCTCGTCGTCCGCCCCGATCCCCGCGTCGGACATCGCCTCCTCGAGCGCCCGTAGCGACCCCGGCGACTGTCGCGCCACCCCGTGCACGTTGCTCGTGCTGTCCCACGGCTCACCGTCGGCGATCGGCGAGAACGTCTCGGTCGGCCCGACGTAGACGACGTAGCGGGGCGGCATCCCGTCGGCCTCGTAGCGCTCGATGAGCACCTGACCCTGGATGCCTTCGGGGATGCGGCCGAGACGCTCGCGCACCCCGGTCGGCCCCGACGAGATCGTCGCCGTCGACGTGCGCTCGACCGACACCCCCGTTTCACGCAGGAGCCCGAGCGGCGCGCCCGCCGCGGCGACGAGGGCGGCGCCGACCGCGACGTCGCTCCCCGGCGGCCGCGGGAGGAAGGACAGCCACCCGGGGAGCCCCGTGAGACCCAGGGCGGTGTCGTCGATGCTCATCGAGAGCGTCGACACGAAGCTCACGAAGGCGGGGTTCGTGATGAGTTCGGGATGCTCGAGCAGGAAGCGCTTGACCGTCTCGAGCCTGCCGTCGCCCTCGTCGGGGATCGCCGACCAGCCGACGAGCGCGGCGAGCGCGACGAGACCGGGCGAGAGCACGACGAGGGCGGCGAACAGCCGCAGGAGGTCGGCGCCGACGGTCGCGGCCAGGTACGCGCCGACCTCCCGCTGCAGTCTCTCCGCGGCACGCTCGGCGTGCGCGTAGGACTCGGCGGCTCGACCGAACGCGTCGCGCGCACCGGCGCACAGCTCCCGCACGCCCTCGAGCCGCGCGACGACCTCGTCGGGGACGGGCCACCCGTGACGACAGGCGTCGGCGGCGAGCACCCGTCGCACATCGACGTGGAGCTCGCCCTCGAGGGCACGCAGGCGGTCGACCGTCGCGAGCAGCGAGTCGGTCCACACCGCCACCCGGCCGGACGGCGTGATGAGCAGAGAGCCTCCCGGGTCACCCTTCTGCGTGGTGCCGGACGGGTCGCCCTTCGCGCGCGCGAGACCGTCGGACTCGCTCACGGAAGCCCCCCGAGCACGAGCCGCACCTGACGCACGAGGTCGTCGACGCCGTCGGCCGCGAGCGTCAGGCGCCGATCGAGCTCGGCGACGAGCCCCGCGGCCGAGCGCGCCGCCTCCCCCGCCCACTCGTCGTCGAGCACGAGCCGACCGGGTGCGACCTCGACGCGGAGGTGCTGCACCACCGGCTCGAGCAGCGCGAGCTGGCGTTCGAGATCGGCGCGTTGCGCGAGCGGGTCGATCGGAGGAGCCATGGAACGACACTCTCCGGTCGCGCCCGGCGCGGCTCCGACATCCCGTCCTCCTCGGCAGAGGGCGACGGAACGCGGGGCTGTGGAGGAGCAGGGATCGCGGGATGATGGACGCATGGCAGGGCACCCCGAGCACCCGGGACCCGTCTTCCGTGTCTGCTTCGTGTGCACCGGCAACATCTGCCGCTCGCCGATGGCGGAAGCGGTGTTCCGCCGCCTCCTCGCCGCGGGCGGCTACGAGGGCCGCCTCGAGGTGAGTTCCGCCGCGACGGGCGACTGGCACGTGGGCGAACGCGCCGACGCCCGCACGATCTCGACCCTCGCAACGCGCGGCTACGACGCCGCGCAGCATCGCGCGCGCCAGTTCGATCCCGCCTGGTTCGCCGGCCTCGACCTCGTCGTCGTCTTCGACCGCGGACAGGAGCGCACCCTGCGCGAGTGGGCACCCGACGACGCTTCCCGGGCGAAGGTGCAACTGCTCCTGTCGTTCGACGACAGCGGCGTCGGCGCCGCGAGTGAAGTGCCCGACCCGTACTATTCGGATGCCGCCCTCTTCGATTCGGTGCTCACCACGATCGAACGAGCGAGCGTCGCCCTCTTCCGGCAACTGGAGCCGGTCCTTCGACAGGGAGTCCCATGAGCCCGATGCCCCCGCAGCCGCTGAGTCCCCTCGACGGGCGCTACCGCTCCGCCGTCGAGGCCCTCGGAGAACACCTCTCCGAGGCAGGTCTCAACCGGGCCCGCGTGCGCGTCGAGGTCGAATGGCTCGTCTTCCTCACGGAGCGCGGCCTGCTCGGCTCCGCGCCCCTCGACGCCGAGCACGTGCGCGCGTTGCGCCACTTCGCCGCCGAGTTCGGCGCCCCCGAGATCGAACGCCTCGGCGAGCTCGAGGCGACGACGCGCCACGACGTCAAAGCGGTCGAGTACCTCGTCCGCGAGAAGCTCTCCGACCTCGGACTCAACCACGTCGCCGAGCTCGTGCACATCGCCTGCACGAGCGAAGACGTCAACAATCTCTCCTACGCGCTGACGGTGCGTGCGGCCGTCACCGGGGTGTGGCTGCCGAAGGTCCGGGATGTCGTGGCGCGGTTGCGCGAGTTCGCCCTCGCCGAGCGCGCCACACCGTTGCTCGCGCGCACCCACGGGCAGCCGGCGACGCCGACGACCTTCGGCAAGGAGCTCGCCGTGTTCGTGCACCGGCTCGAGCGGCAGCTGCGCCGCATCGAGGCGACCGAGTACCTCGGCAAGTTCAGCGGCGCCACCGGCACCTTCTCGGCGCACGTCGTCACCGACCCCGACCTCGACTGGCCCGCCCTCTCGCGCGAGTTCGTCACGTCGCTCGGCCTCGACTGGAACCCGCTCACCACCCAGATCGAGTCGCACGACTGGCAGGCCGAGCTGTACACCGCGACCGCGCACACCGGTCGCATCCTGCACAACCTCTGCACCGACGTGTGGACGTACATCTCGATCGGCTACCTCTCGCAGATCCCGCAGGCCGGAGCCACCGGCTCGTCGACCATGCCGCACAAGGTCAACCCGATCCGCTTCGAGAACGCCGAGGCCAACCTCGAACTCTCGGCGGCGCTGCTCGACTCCCTGTCGCAGACGCTCGTCACGAGCCGCCTGCAGCGCGACCTCACCGACTCGACGACGCAGCGCAACATCGGCGTCGCCCTCGGGCACTCGCTGCTCGCGCTCGACAACATCCGCCGCGGGCTCGACGAGGTCGCCGTCGCGGGGGATGTCCTCGCCGCCGACCTCGACGGCAACTGGGAGGTGCTCGGCGAGGCGATCCAGACCGTCATCCGCGCCGAGGTCACCGCCGGCCGCTCGTCGATCGCCGACCCCTACGCGATGCTCAAGGAGCTCACGCGCGGGCGTCGGGTGACCGGGGACGACCTGCGCACGTTCGTCGACGGCCTCGACATCGGCGCCGACGCGAAGGCACGACTGCTCGCGCTCACCCCCGCGACGTACGTCGGGCTCGCCGACCGTCTCGTCGACTACCTCGCCGAGGGCTGACGCGTCTCGGTGGTCGAGTAGCCGCGCAGCGGCGTGTCGAGACCCTCGGTCAGTGCCCCGACGGCCGCTCGTCGTCGTGCGGGGGCGTCTCCGGCTTCGAGATCGCGAGCAGGAGCGTCGCGAACACGAGCACCGAGACGACGAACGACGCCCCGAAGAACACGACCGACAGCGTGAGGTTGCGCGTCGAGAACAGCACGCCGACGCCGACGAACGCCGAGAGCACGGCGGCGAGGCCCAGCACCTCGGCCGGACGCGCTCGCTCGCGCCACGTCGGGCGCCGGTTCGGCTCGCTCATGAGGTCACGACGCGAGCCGTGCGGTCGGCGCGCACCGAGATCGCCGAGATGGTCTGCAGCACTCCCGCGATGACCGCCCAGGCGCCGAGCACGCCGATGAGGATCACCGACGAGGTGAGGGTTCCCGCCTGACCCCGCTCCCCGGCGAACGCCTGCACGAAGTCGGGCGGCACCACGATGGCGACGAGGCCCAGCAGCACCGTCACGATGCCGGTCAGGAGCCAGTCACGCGACAGCGGCGAGCGGGAGCGACCCAGGATGCCGCTCGCACCCTCGAGCAGTCCCGTCAGCAGCGCCCACGCGCCGACCAGGATCGCGAGGAACGCGACACCCCCGTTCGGCACCGCGAACGCGACGACGCCCGCGGCGAAGGTGGCGATCGCCTGCATCAGGAACGTGAAACGACGGTCGCCCGCGTAGTCGCTGCGGAGGGTCGCCACGAGGAGCACGACGCTCGACAGCACCGCGAAGGTGCCGAAGGTGAGGAGTCCGAAGAGAGGGGTGTGCTCGAGCGTGAGGGCGATCGTCACGCCGAGGGCGAGAGCCAGGATGCCCCGGGCGAGCTGCGCGATCCAGGCGGCTACCACGCGTGCCAGTCTACGTGCGCGCGACGGGACAGCCCGCGGCCGCGATCGTCGCCTCCGCGTCGGCCGGTGCGAGGCCCTAGGTTGCTGTCGTGCGATCAGTCAGGGTTCATGAGCAACATGTGGCGGTCTTCGGGGAGAGCGGCAGCGGCAAGACCGTGCTTCTCTCGTCGTTCTATGGCCCGACGGTGGAGCCCCGCTTCGGGAAGGAGAACTCGTTTCGCGTGGTTGCGGAAGAAACCGGCCAGGGCAACCGGCTGCGGCGCAACTACCTCGGCATGCGCGATGACGCGGAGGCTCCCGCCGCCACCCGGTTCAGCTCGACGTCGTACGCCTTCGCGGTGCAGCCGAGGGCAAGCAAGAACGCCCGCGCACAGAAGCGGAAGCCGTTCGACGCGATCCGCCTGGTCTGGCACGACTACCCAGGCGAGTGGTTCGAGACGGATGTGAGCGGCCTCGAGGAGCGCCAACGCAAGGTCGAGACTTTCCGCGCGCTGCTCCAGTCGAACGTGGCACTGCTGCTCGTCGACGGACAACGGCTGCTCGACAACGCCGGCGAAGAGGAGCGCTACCTCAAGTCGATGCTCGGCAACGTGCGCACCGGGCTCCTCTCGCTCAAGAACGATCTACTGCCGACCGGCGAACGGCTCGTGCAGTTCCCCCGCATCTGGGTGATCGCGCTCTCCAAGACCGACCTCTTCCCCGAGATGGACGTCGAGCGTTTCAGCGATCTGATGGTCGCGAAGGCGACCGACGAGATCGACGCGTTGCGCGAGGTCATCGAGGAGTTCGTGCAGGTTGAAGCCGCGCTCTCGGTAGGCGAGGACTTTCTCGTGCTGTCGTCGGCCAGGTTCAGCCCCAGCAAGATCGAGGTGACCGAGCGAATCGGCGTCGACCTGATCCTCCCGCTCGCGACGGTGCTTCCCCTCGAGCGCTTCGCACACTGGGGCCGCTCCCGCATCCTCCGCGGGAAGGTGCTCGAGGCGCTGATTGGCGGAGCGGCGCCTCTCGCGCTCGCGCTCGTCCAGCGCGCCACGCTGCTGCCCGGGCCGTTCGGCGTGGCGGCGCGCGCGATCCTGGCCTCCGGGGCAATCGAGGAGGCGACGAAGCTCGTCGGGGACAAGCTGCGGGAGGCCCACGCCGACGCGGTCGCCCGCCACGACTACGTCACGGCGACGCTCACGCGGTTCCAGATGGATCTCGAACGCGGCGAAGACGAGCAGACCCTTCGTCGCAGTCTGCGATGAGGCTGCTCTGGGCGACGCGGGGCCGCGAGTGGGGATTCCGGTTTCTGCGTGACGACATTCCCGGCGATCCGCTCCCCATCTACGAACGTGCATTCGATGGCACCGGCGACGAGTCCGGGGTGTGGCGGGTCGACGCCGACACGGTAGCGGTGCGGGTCCTCGATCCTGAGGATCGCCGCGACCGCGCGGGACGGGCCATCCCCCACGAGATCGTGATCTTCGGTCCACCTGCCGACCGGATCGTGACAGTCGACGACTTCCTGCTGTCGGCGTGGCCGACGATCGCGGACGACTACTCCGCCGTCTGGGATTCTCCCGAGCCCCCGCCCTGACCGCTACGTGCGGGGCATGTCCGCGAAGCGCGAGTACTGCCCCTGGAAGGCGACGGCGACATCGTCGGTGCGGCCGTTGCGGTGCTTGGCGACGATGAGGTCGGCCTCGCCCGCACGCGGGTGGTCGCGCTCGTAGGCCGCCTCGCGGTGCAGCAGGATCACGATGTCAGCATCCTGCTCGAGCGATCCGGACTCGCGGAGGTCGGAGAGCGCGGGCTTCTTGTCGGCGCGCTGCTCGGGGCCACGGTTGAGCTGGGCGAGCGCGACGATCGGCACGTTGAGCTCTTTCGCGAGGAGCTTGAGCGCCCGGGAGAACTCGCTGACCTCCTGCTGACGCGACTCGACCTTCTTGCCGGAGGTCATGAGCTGCAGGTAGTCGACGACGACCATCTTGAGGCCGACGCGCTGGCTGAGCTTGCGGCACTTGGCGCGGATCTCGACGAGCGTCATGTTCGGGCTGTCGTCGATGTAGAGCGGCGCGTCGCCGATCTCGCCGCGCACGCTCGCGAGACGGGTCCAGTCGCGGTCGTCCATGTTGCCCTTGCGCAGGATGTGCATCGGGATGCTGGCCTCGGCCGAGAGCAGACGGGTGGCGATCTCGCTGCGTCCCATCTCGAGCGAGAAGAAGATCGTCGGGAGCTGGTGGTGCACCGCGGCGGTGCGCGCGAAGTCGAGCGCGAGCGTCGACTTACCCATCGCGGGTCGGGCGCCGACGATGATGAGCTGGCCGCCCTGGAGGCCGTTCGTCATCTCGTCGAGCTCGGCGAAGCCGGTGGGCACGCCGTGCAGTGAGCCGTCCCGGCCGCGGGCGATCTCGATCTCTTCGACGGCGGTGTCGATCGCTTCGAGGAGGGGCACGTAGTCATCCGCTTCGATGCCGCCGGTGACCGCGTAGATCTCGGCCTGCGCGTTGTTGACGAGGTCGATGACCTCGCCCTCGCTCGCGTAGCCCATCTGCACGATGCGGGTGCCGGCCTCGACGAGTCGGCGGAGCACTGCCTTCTCGGCGACGATCGACGCGTAGTAGCCCGCGTTCGCGGCCGTCGGCACGAGGCCGGTGAGGGTGTGGAGGTATTCGGCACCGCCCGCACGCCCGAGGAGCCCGCCCTTGGTGAGCTGGTCGGTGACGGCGATGACGTCGGTGGGCTCACCGTGCGAGTAGAGCGTGAGCACGGCGTCGAAGATGACCTCGTGCTTGGGCATGTAGAAGTCGACACCGCGCACGATCTCGGTGACGTCGGCGACCGCGTCGCCGCTCAGCATCATGCCGCCGAGCGCACTCTGCTCGGCGAGCAGATCGTGGGGCGGCGTGCGCTCGCCCTGCCAGCCCGCGCGTTCGCCCTGGCCGCCGGGTGCGTCGGCGAGTCCGAGATGGGCGATGGACATGCGTGAGGACCTCCCAGTGGTCAGGGTATGCGGGCGCACCGACACGACCGTCCGACACCCCGAGAGTCGGCCGGCTGGGGTTCCAGCAACCCCGGACGCGCGAGCCTCGCTCAGGCTAGGAGCGCGTCGGCGGGGGGACAAGCCCGCCTGTGGATGACGTTGTGGGGAATGAGCGGGAAACGCCGGGCATGATGTGAAGAAGTTGTGGAGAGCCCTGTGGGCAACTTTCGGATTCTTGTCGTTATTCGCCTTCTGACCAGGGGTTTTCTATTCCACATGCGGTCTGGGGAAAGAGGCTTGGACTGTTACTTGAGAGTTGGCGACTTGACATGTCACCTGTGGACGGAAATGTGCGCTCGCGGGGCGGGGTACGAGGCCGTTGTCCCTCGTTCGAGGGACACGTTCACGCGCCGTTAACGACGGATGGCGCGCCCCGCGAGGAGCGCGCCATCCGGTGGAACGGGTTACTTCGCGGCGACCACGTCGAGCGTGAGCGCGGCGAGCACGTCGCTGCGCAGACGGACGGTGGCGTCGTAGCGACCGACGCTCTTGATCGCGCTCGTGAGCTCGATCGAGCGCTTGTCGACCTCGCCGAGACCCGCGGCCTTGACCGCGTCCGCGACGTCCGCCGTCTTCACCGAACCGAAGAGGCGACCCTCGCGGCCCGCCTTGACGGCGAGCTTCACGGGGGTGGCCTCGAGCTTCGCCTTGAACGCCTGCGCGTCCTCGAGCGACGCGGCCTCACGCGCGTCGCGCGCGTTCTTCAGCGTCTCGATCTGCTTCTCGGCGCCCTTGGTCCACGCGACGGCGTGCCCCTGCGGGATGAGGTAATTGCGGGCGTAGCCGTTCTTGACGTCGACGACGTCACCGGCGGAGCCGAGGCCGGAGACCTCGGACGTGAGGATGAGCTTCGACATGACTTATCGCCCCGAACCCGCGTAGGGGAGGAGAGCCATCTCGCGCGCGTTCTTGACCGCGCGGGCGATGAGCCGCTGCTCCTGCACCGAGACGCCGGTGATGCGCCGCGCACGGATCTTTCCGCGCTCGGAGATGAACTTGCGGAGCGTGGCGACGTCCTTGTAGTCGATCACGCCCACCTTGATGCTCTTCGCGGGAGCGGCGTTCTTGCCGCCCTTGGGCCCGCGCTTGCGGCGGTCTCCGCCGCTGCTGCTGCTCTTGCCAGCCATTGCTGTTCCTTAGTTCTCGTCGTTCGAGCCGGGGCTCAGAACGGGGTCTCGTCGTTGTAGTTGCCGGGGGTGTTCCAGACGTCGTCGGAACCGCCGCCCGCCTGCGCGCCGCCACTCGGCGCGCCGCCGCTGGGCGCCCACGAGTCATCGCCGCCCGCGGCCACCTGCGAGCGGCCTCCGCCGCCGCCACCCGAGGCGCGCGTCACCTGCGCGGTCGCGTAACGGAGCGAGGGGCCGATCTCGTCGACCTCGAGCTCGATCGCGGTGCGCTTGTTGCCGTCGCGGTCGTCGTAGTTGCGCTGCTTGAGGCGACCGGTCGCGATGACGCGGCTGCCCTTCGTGAGCGAACCGGCGACGTGCTCGGCGAACTCCCGCCAGCAGGACGCGCGGAGGAACAGCGCGTCGCCGTCCTTCCAGTCGTTCGCCTGACGGTCGAACGTGCGCGGGGTCGACGCGATGGTGAAGTTGGCGACGGCCAGCCCGCCCTGCGTGTAGCGCAGCTCGGGGTCGGCGGTGAGGTTACCCACCACGGTGATGATCGTCTCGCCGGCCATGATTACTCCGCGGCCTCGGTCGACGCTTCGGCCGCGGGCGCCTCGGCGGCAGGGGCCTCGGCGGCGGGCGCCTCGTCCGGCTTCGACGCGGCCGGCTTGGCGGGGTTCTTCGCGGCGTGGGCGGCCTTGCGCTCCGCCTTGAGCTCCTGCTCGGCGGCGTGGGCGGCGACCCGGGCGACAGCCTCCTCGGCGCGGAGCACCTTGGTGCGCATGACGGCCTCGGAGAGCTTCAGCTGGCGGTCGAGCTCGACGGTGGCGTCGGAGTTCGCGGTGAAGTTCACGACGGCGTAGATGCCCTCGGTCTTCTTCTGGATCTCGTACGCCAGGCGGCGGCGACCCCAGATGTCGATGTTCTCGATCGTGCCGCCGTCGTTGCGGATCACGTTGAGGAACTTGTCGAGGCTCGGGGCGACGGTGCGCTCATCGATCTCGGGATCGAGGATCACCATCAACTCGTACTGGTGCGTCATTCACCCACCTCCTCTGGTCTCAGCGGCTGCAGTCTTTCTGCAGCAGGAGGGTTATGACTGCGCCCGACAATGCGGGCAACCTGTCGATCGTAGACCAGGAGCGCCCAGCTAGCCAGCTTGGGCGGCCCACCACTCCCGCAGCCGTCGCTCCGCCTCGTCGGCGCCGAGCGGACCCGAGTCGAGGCGCAGCTCCATGAGGAACCGATACGCGGCGCCGACCTCGGGCCCTGGCTTCAGGCCGAGGATGCGCATGATGGCCTCGCCGTCGAGGTCGGGGCGCAGCGCGGCGAGCTCCTCCTCCTCGGCGAGCGCGGCGATCCGTTCCTCGAGATCGTCGTAGGCGAACGCGAGCCGGTCGGCCTTGCGCTTGTTGCGGGTCGTGACGTCGGCGCGCGACAGGATGTGCAACCGCTCGAGTTGCTCCCCCGCATCGCGCACGTACCGGCGCACCGCAGCATCCGTCCACGCGCTCTCGGAGTAGCCGAAGAACCGCAGGTGCAGACGGATGAGGTCGGACACGCCCTCGATCGTGGCCTTGTCGAAGCGCAGAGCCTTCAGCCGCTTCGTCGCGAGCCGCGACCCGAGCACGTCGTGGTGGTGGAAGGTCACCCCGCCGCCGGGCTCGATGGCGCGCGTCGCAGGCTTGCCGATGTCGTGCAACAGCACGGCGAGCCGCAGCACGAGGTCGGGTGCGTGTCCGCGCTCGCGCTCGAGCTCGATCGCCTGGTCGAGTGCCGTGAGGCTGTGCTCGTAGACGTCCTTGTGGCGCGCGTGCTCATCGATCTCGAGCCGCAGCGCCGGCACCTCGGGCAGCACGTGGTCGGCGAGGCCCGTGTCGACGAGAACGCGGATGCCGGCCGACGGCGCGCTCGCGAGCAGCAGTTTGGCGAGCTCCTGCTGCACCCGTTCGGCCGCGACGATCTCGAGGGTCGGCGCCATCCGCCGGGCCGCCTCGGCCGCCTCCGGGTCGAGCTCGAACCCGAGCTGGGCACGGAATCGGGCGCCGCGCAGCATCCGCAACGGGTCATCGCCGAAGGAGATCTCGGGCGCCCCGGGGGTACGCAGCCGTCGGGCGAGGAGATCGTCGAAGCCGCCCGTCGGGTCGACGAGCTGCAGGTCGGGCACGCGGAGCGCCATCGCGTTGACGGTGAAGTCGCGCCGGGTGAGGTCGGCCTCGAGGTCGTCGCCGAACTGCACCTCGGGCTTGCGGCTCGCGCCGTCGTACTGATCGCTGCGGTAGGTCGTGATCTCGCACACGTAGCCGCCCATGCGCACCCCGATGGTGCCGAACCGGCGACCGGTGTCCCAGAGCGTGCGCCCGGTCGGCGCGAGGATCGCCTCGGTCTCGTCGGGCGTCGCCGATGTCGTGAAGTCGAGGTCGATGTCGTCGCCGGTGAGCGCTCGACCGAGGAAGGCATCCCGCACCGTGCCGCCGACCAGGGACAGTTCGTGCCCGGCCGCCTGGAACAGGGTGGCGAGCTCGGCGACCGCGGGTCGGGTCGCGAGTTCGCGCAACCGCTCCATGGCCTCCGCGACGCTGTCCATCCGTCCATTGTCCCGGGTCGGGCCCGGGTGCCGCTCCCCCGCCCACGACTCCGCGGTTTAGGCTCGGGGGCATGACGGCCGAGCGGGATCGAGGCGTCGCGGCGTGCCGGTGAGCCGCCGCGGTGCGGGGGTCGTCGCCCTCCTCGCACTGCTCGCACCACTCGTCGCCACCGTGCCGGCGACCGCGGCCACCCGCTCCCCCGCGGCGACCGACGCCCCGGTCACCGTGAGCGTCGTCGTGCCGATCACGACCCGGGCCGCAGACGGCGGCCTGCTGGACGCCGAGACGCTCGCCACCGCGACGTCGCCCGCGGGGGTCCTGACCCGGGAACTCGACGAGGTGCTCACGACATCCGCGACGATCGCGCTCGACCCGATGATCACGGCGTCGATCCGGGTGCTCGGCTCCGGTGCCCCGGAGTCCGCTCGCGCCTGGCTCGACCGGCTCGCGGCCGCGCCCAACGACGTCTTCCTGCTCGCCTATTCCGACGCCAACCTGAGCGCCCTCGCCCGGGCCGACGCGCTCGCCCTCGCGAACGAGATCGATCTCGACTTCGCGATCGAGCCGTCGGCGTTCGGCCCCGCCGAGACGGCGCCGCCCACGCCGACCGCGGAGCCCACCCCCACGCCGACCGACGACCCCGCCGCTCCGCCGCCGCTGCCCACGAGCGAAGAGCTCCTCTCCTGGCCCGACACCGTGGGGCGCATCGCCTGGCCGGCCGAAGGCTCCACCGTCGGCAGCGACGTCAGCGCCTACGAGGGGGCGGGGTACGACGGTCTGCTGCTGAGCTCGGCGAACCTCTCCGAGACGGCGAGCGCTCGCGTCGAGGTCGACGGGATGCCGGTGCTGGTCGCGGATTCCGCCGCGTCGGAGCTGTTCCGGGAGGCGAGCACGTCGGTCGACCTCGCGACCCGTGCGCAGGCGATCGAGCGGCTCGGGGTCGCCCTGGACGGACTGGCCGCGGCGCATCCCGGTCGCTCCGTCGTGTTGACCCTCGACCGTTTCCCGACCTTCGGCTTCTACGGACTCACCGAGACGTACGCGGCACTCGTCGCGCGGGACGACACCCGCCTCACCGGGCTGTCGGAGGTGCTCGCGACCTCCGGTGCCGCGGCGCGTGTCGTCGACGGCGCGACCTCCGACGTGATCGAGCGCACGCCCGCGTTCGTCGCCGCGCTCGAGTCCGAAGCCGCCTTCGCGACGATCCTCGACGATCCGGCGCTCCTCACCGCGCCGCGCCGCCTGCAGCTGCTCGGGCTCCTCGCCGTGGCCGAGACGACCTCCGACGACTGGTCGACGCGGGCCGCCGAGTTCCTCGCCGCCTCCGCCGAGATCCTCGGCTCGGTGGCGATCGTCGACACCGGAGACCTGCTCGTCGCGAGCAGCACCCCGACCATCCCCATCCACGTCGCGAACGGTCTCGACCTCCCCGTGACGGTGCGCCTCGACGTGCGGCCGCAGCGTCCCCGCATCCGCATCGAGTCGCCCGTCGAGGTGACGATCGAGCCCGGCTCGTCGAAGGCCGTGCGCCTCGAGGCGCAGGCGATCACGAACGGCGACGTCGTCGTCGTCGTGAGCCTGTCGAGCCCGTCGACGGGCGTGCAGATCGGCCAGTCGCGCAGCTTCAACGTCGACCTTCAGGCGCAGTGGGAGACCGTCGGCATCATCGTCGGCGGCGTCGTGGTGCTCGTCTTCGCGGCGGGCATCGTGCGCAACGTCGTCGTGCGCCGCCGCCGTGCGGCCGCAGAACGTGCGGGCGAGGATGCCGGCGCCGCCGGCGAGGGGACGACCGAGTGAGCGCGACCCGGCGGGCGAGCATCGTCCTCGCCGGAGGGACCGTGCTGTCGCGCGTCCTGGGCTTCGTGAGCGCGACCGTGCTCACCCTGGCCGTCGGGCTGAAGGGTCCCGGGCCGAACGCGTTCGCACTCGCCAATCAGCTGCCGACCTACCTCTACGCGATCATCGCCGGCGGACTGCTCTCCGCCGTGCTCGTGCCGCACATCGTGCGTGCCGCGACGCAGCCCGACGGCGGCCAGGCGTTCGTGAGCCGGCTCGTGACGCTCGGAGTCTCGGCGTTCGCGGTCACCACGGTGCTGGCGACGCTCGGCGCCCCGTTGCTCGTGCAGCTCTACTCCCTCGGCGGCGACCAGGCGGCCCTGTCCGGCGGCGGGCTCGAACTCGCGATCACGATGGCGTACTGGTGCCTTCCGCAGATCTTCTTCTACGCCGTCTACGCCCTCATCGGCGAGGTGCTCAACGCCCGCGGCATCTTCGGCCCGTACGCGTGGGCGCCCGTGCTCAACAACGTCGTCATGATCGGCACCCTCGTGCTCTTCATGACCCTCTATGGCACAGAGCCCGCGCACTTCTCCGCGTCGAGCTGGGATGCCGGCAAGATCGGGCTGCTCGCCGGCGGCGCGACGCTCGGCGTGGCCTTGCAGGCGGCGCTCCTCGTGCCGTTCTGGCGACGCACCGGTCTGCGCTTCCGCCCCGACTTCCGCTGGCGCGGCGCGGGACTCGGCGCCCCGGCACGGGCGGCCGGGTGGGTGTTCGGCATGGTGCTCGTCGTGCAGGCGACGAATCTCGTGCAGACGAACGTCGCATCGAGGACCGATCCCGACGACGCCTCGCTCGCCGTGCTGCGCATCACGTGGCTCATCTTCATGCTGTCGCACTCGATCATCGCGATCTCGATCGCGACGCCGTACTTCACGCGCATGAGCCACGCGGCTCGGGATGCCGACATCCCGGCCCTGCGCGCCGACCTCGCTGCTGCGCTGCGCGGGGTCGCGCTGCTCGTGACCGGCTCCGGGGCGGCGCTCGCGGCCGCGGCGCTGCCCTTCGCGGCGTTCTTCGATCCCGACACGGCTACCGTCGTCGCGATCGTGCTGCTCGCGTTCCTCGTCGGACTGGTTCCGTTCAGCACGCTCTACCTCGTGCAGCGCGCGTTCTACGCGCTCGGCGACACCCGCACGCCGTTCGTGCTGCAGGTGGTGCAGGCCGTCCTCTTCATCGGCGGCGCCCTCGCGTTGCTCGCCGCCCCATCGGAGTGGATCGCCGCGGGGATCGGCTTCGTCACCTCGCTCTCGGTCATCGTGCAGGCCGTCGTCGGCGCGGTGATCCTGCGACGGCGCCTCGGCGGCGGCGGCGGCGGCCTCGTGCGACGCTTCGGGGTCTACGCTCTCGCGAGCATCCCCGCTGCGACCGTCGGTGTCGGCGTGCTCTACGTGCTCGGGGGTTTCGTCGAGGGCGGATTCGCGACCGCGGGCCGCGTCGAGGCCTTCGCCTCCACCGCCCTCGTCGGCGCCGCCGCCATCCTCGTCTACCTGTTCGTGCTCTTCGTCATCCGCGCACCGGAAATGACCCAACTACGGTCGCTGCTCCGAAGAAAGAATGAAATAACCCCTCCCTAGGATGTGTTGCATCCGGTGGAGCGAGAGAGAGCGACGACAATGCGGCAAGTAGTGATCATCGGATCGGGCCCCGCCGGCTACACGGCGGCCATCTATGCGGCGCGTGCGAACCTCCGCCCGCTCGTGATCGCGTCGAGCATCGAGTTCGGCGGCGAGCTCATGAAGACGACCGAGGTCGAGAACTTCCCGGGCTTCCCCGAGGGCATCATGGGCCCCGAGCTCATGATGAAGATGCAGGAGCAGGCCGAGCGCTTCGGCGCCGAGATCGTCTACGACGACGTCACGAAGCTCGAGCTCGACGGTGAGATCAAGCGGATCCACCTCGGGAACGGCACGGTCGAAGAGTCGCTCACCGTGATTTACGCGACCGGTTCCGAGTACCGCAAGCTCGGACTCGCCGATGAAACCCGCCTGTCGGGTTACGGCGTCTCGTGGTGTGCCACGTGCGACGGCGCGTTCTTCAAGCAGAAGCGCGTCGCGGTCGTCGGTGGCGGCGACTCGGCACTCGAGGAGGCGACCTTCCTCACCCGGTTCGCCGACAAGGTCTACCTCGTGCACCGCCGCGACTCGCTGCGCGCCTCCGCCGCGATGCAGGAGCGCGCGTTCAACGACCCGAAGATCGAGTTCCTCTGGAACCAGGAGGTCGCCCACATCTACGGCGACGAGAAGGTCACCGGTTTCGGCCTCGTGAACACGGTCGACGGCACGGAGTCGACTCACGATCTCGACGGACTGTTCGTCGCGATCGGCTCCGACCCGCGCACGCACCTCGTGCACGGCCAGCTCGACCTCACCGCCGAGGGCACGATCGCGGTGCAGGGCCGCACGTCGAAGACCAACCTCCCGGGCGTGTTCGCCGCCGGTGACGTCGTCGATCCCACGTACAAGCAGGCGATCACGGCAGCCGGGTCCGGCACCGTCGCGGCACTCGACGCCGAGCACTACCTCGCCGACCTGCCGAACGAGCTGCTCGTCCGCGCCGGCGGCGACCCGCGCGAGCCTGGATCGCCCGTGCCCGACGCCGCCGCGATCGGCGTCTGAACTCACCGAATCCGGGAATGTCGCCCCTCGCGCGGCGGTTCCCCTCACCAGACCTCCAAGGAAAGAAGGAAGAATGTCCACCGCTGTGGCTGTCACCGATGCCTCGTTCGAGAGCGACGTGCTCACCGCGTCGCACACCAAGCCCGTCATGGTCGACTTCTGGGCCGAGTGGTGCGGCCCGTGTCGCGCCGTCTCGCCGATCCTCGACAAGATCGCCGAGGAGAACTCCGACAAGCTCTCGATCGTGAAGCTCGACGTCGAGGCGAACCTCGAGACCGCCGAGAAGTACGGCATCACGTCGATCCCGGCGATGTTCGTCTTCAAGGACGGCGAGGTCGTCAAGCGCGTCATCGGCGCGAAGCCGAAGGCGGCCCTCGAAGCCGATCTGGCCGACTTCCTGGCGTAACCACTCGACACGTCGTGGCCCCTTCCCCGTCCTGGGGGCGGGGCCACGAGCGTTTCGGCGGGTACCCTCGATGCTTATGCAGACGCAGGGCAACAACATGGATCCGTGGTACGGGCTGTATGCCGCCCGTACGGCCGGCCTGTCGGCCTCCGAGGTCCGAGCCCTGTTCGCCGTCGCCAGCCGCCC
>NZ_JBMRCP010000041.1:0-14510 GCF_057350545.1 Pseudolysinimonas sp.
CCGCTCTGCAGGTGCCAGCGGATGACGACCTGCGCCGGGCTCACGCCGTGGGCCGCGGCGGCATCCTGGATCGGCTGCAGGCCGAACAGGTCGTACTTGCCCTGACCGAGCGGACCCCACGCCTCGATCGCGATGCCGTGCTCGGCGCCGTACGCCCGCAGCTCGCGCTGCTGGAACGTCGGGTGCAGCTCGATCTGGTTGACGGCCGGCACCGTCGAGGAACCCGCGGCGAGCTTCTCGAGGTGCGGCACGTGGAAGTTCGAGACGCCGATGCTCGTGGCCTTGCCGGCATCCCGCAGCTGCTCCATGCGGAGCCACGACTCGAGGTAGCGGTCGAGGTCGGGGCGCGGCCAGTGGATGAGGTAGAGGTCGACGCGGTCGAGCCCGAGCTTCTCGAGGCTCAGGTCGAGCGCGTCGCCCACCGTGTCGGCACCCTGGTCGGAGTTCCAGAGCTTCGTCGTGATGAAGAGCTCGTCGCGCGGGATGCCCGACTTCGCGATCGCGGCACCGACGCCGATCTCGTTGCCGTAGACGGCCGCGGTGTCGATGTGGCGGTAGCCCGCCTCGAGGGCGTCGGTGACGATGCGCTCGGTCTCGTCGGGGTCGACCTTGAAGACACCGAAGCCGAGCTGGGGGATGTGGTGGCCGTCGTTGAGCTGAACCGTGGGAATCGAAGTCACCCGACGATCCTGCCACCGACGGCTCAGCGCGGGCTGGGTCCCGTCGCGATCGGGAGCTCGGGATGCGGCGCCCACGCGCTCCACGACCCGGGGAAGAGCGCCGCGCCGAGACCCGCGAGCTCGAGCGCGAGCACCTCGTGGGCGGCGGTGACGCCCGACCCGCAGTACACCGCGACGGGCGCGCCCGCTTCGACGCCGAGTTCGCGGAATCGGGTGCGGAGGGCATCCGGGGGCAGGAACCGGCCGTCGGCGGAGAGGTTGCCGGCCGTCGGCGCGCTGATCGCACCCGGGATGTGCCCGGCGCGGGGGTCGATCGGCTCGACGTCGCCGCGGTAGCGCTCGGCGGCGCGCGCGTCGAGCAGCGTGCCGACGTCGGCGAACGTCGCGGCACCGTCGAGGTCGAGCGTGGGCATGAGTCCACGGCGCAGCGTCACGTCTCCCTCTCGCGGCTCGACGTCGCCGGTCTCGAGATCGAAGCCCGCGTCGCGCCAGGCGGCGAGCGCTCCGTCGAGCAGACGCACGTCCACGCCCGCATCGCGCAGCAGCCACCACGCGCGCGCCGCGGATTGGCCGCCCAGGTCGTCGTAGACCACGACGATGTCGCCGCGCCGCACACCCCAACGGCGCGCAGCCGCCTGCAGCGCCGCGGTGGAGGGCAGCGGGTGCCGACCCTCCGTGGCGGGCCGCGCGTGGTCGGAGAGCTCGGTGTCGAGGTCGACGTAGACCGCCCCCGGGATGTGCCCGCCGAGGTAGTCGGGTCGTCCGTCCGGCTGGTCGAGCCGCCAGCGCACGTCGAGGATGCGCACCCGCCCGAGCACGTCGTGCAGCTCGGCGGCGGAGACGAGCGGAGAGTCGGTCATGGCTCCAGGCTAGGCGGGCTGTTGACATCCGCCTCGCCGCGTCGTAACGTACAACCAAATGGTTGTACAAGCAGAACTCAGCGACTCCGAGGTCGACCGCATCTTCCACGCCCTCGCCGACGCCACGCGGCGCGACATCGTGCGCCGCACGCTCACCGGCGAGGCGTCGGTCAGCGAGTTGGCCGCCGACTACGCCATGTCGTTCGCGGCCGTGCAGAAGCATGTCGCCGTGCTGGAAGGAGCAGGACTCGTGACCAAGGAGACCCGCGGTCGCACGCGCATCGTGCGCGCCGACCCCGACCGCCTCGCGAGGGCGCGCGACCTGCTCGACGCCTACGCCGAGCTGTGGCGCGGACGCATCGATCGCCTCGACGCGCTCCTCGCCGCCGACGACGACTGACCGAACCGAAGAACAAGGAGAGCACCATGCCCGTGACATCCGTCACCACCGACCCCGAAGCGCTCACGATGACGCTCGTGGCCGACTTCCCCGTCCCGGTCGAGCGCCTCTGGGGTGCGTTCGCCGACCCGCGCAAGCTCGAGCGGTTCTGGGGCCCGCCAGGCTATCCCGCGACGTTCGACACCTACGACCTCCGCCCCGGCGGCCTCGCGCACTACTGGATGACGAGCCCGGAGGGCGAGCGGTTCTTCGGCCGCTGGGACTTCGAGGAGATCGACGAGCCGCACCGGATCGTGGCACGCGACTCGTTCGCCGATGCGGCGGGCAATGTCGACGACTCCGTTCCCACGGGGCGGATGACGCTCACGTTCGAGAGCACGGGGAGCGGCTCCCGCGTCACCGTGGCCTCGGCATCGCCGACCGCCGAGGCGCTCGAGCAGGTCATCGCGATGGGCCAGGCCGAGGGGATGGAGCAGGCGTTCGGCCAGCTCGACACCGTGCTCGCCGATCTGCGCGAGTACGCGCTCGGGAAGGGCACCCGCACCGAGCTCATGGACGACACCCACGTGCGCATCACCCGCGCCTTCGACGCCCCGCGGCACCTGCTGTGGCGCGCGCACACCGAGCCCGAGCTCATGAAGCGCTGGCTGCTCGGCCCCGACGGCTGGGTCATGACCGTGTGCGAGAACGACCCGAGAGTCGGCGGGTCCTATCGCAACGCGTGGGCTCCGGCCGAAGGTGAGCCGGGCGAGGCCTTCGGCTTCGAGGGTGAGAACCTCGTGATCGAGCCCGAGCGTCGCCTGGTGACGACCGAGCGGATGTCGGGCACCGACTACGCCGGAACGGTCAACGACCTCACCTTCGACGAGGCCGACGGGGTGACGCTCATGACGCTGATCGTGACCTACGCGAGCGCCGAGCAGCGCGACATGATCCTCGCCACCGGCATGACCGACGGGATGGAGGCGTCCTACGCGCGTCTCGAGCGGGAGTTCCTCGCCGTCTCCTGACGCCCCCGCGGGTTGAGGAGCGCCGCGCAGCGACGCGTCTCGAAACCTCACGCACGACGTACCCGGTTTCGAGACGCGTCACCCTGCGGGCGGCGCTCCTCAACCCGCGAAGACATAAGCTGAAAGGCTCATGTCTGCCCTCGACCTGAAGATCACCTACCCGCCGGAGCTGCCCGTCAGCGCCGCCCGGGACGAACTCGCGCGCGTCATCGCCGAGAACCAGGTCGTGATCGTCGCGGGTGAGACGGGCTCCGGCAAGACGACGCAGCTGCCGAAGATCTGCCTCGAGCTCGGGCGGGAGAAGATCGGGCACACGCAACCCCGACGCATCGCGGCGCGGTCGGTCGCCGAGCGGATCGCCTCCGAACTGAACGTCGAGCTCGGCAGCGTCGTCGGCTACCAGGTGCGCTTCGACGACCGGGCCGGGCGCGACACCCGCGTGAAGCTCATGACCGACGGCATCCTGCTCGCCGAGCTGCAGCGCGACCGCGATCTCAAGCGCTACGACACGATCATCATCGACGAGGCGCACGAGCGGTCGCTCACGATCGACTTCCTGCTCGGCTATCTCGCGCAACTGCTCCCCCGGCGCCCCGACCTCAAGGTGATCGTCACGTCGGCGACGATCGACCCGCAGTCGTTCGCCCAGCACTTCGCGTCGGCGGACGGCACCCCGGCCCCGATCGTCGAGGTCAGCGGCCGCACCTATCCCGTCGAGATCCGCTACCGGCCCCTCGTCTCCGAGCGTCTCGAGGACGACGACGACGGTGAGCCGGTCGAAGACCTCGACTACCTCCAGGGCATCTCCGCCGCCCTCGACGAACTCGCCCGCGAACCCGACGGCGACGTGCTCGTGTTCCTCTCCGGCGAGGCCGAGATCCGAGACGCCCAGGATGCACTCGCGAGCCGGGCCGCGACCGAGGTCGTGCCTCTCTACGGCCGCCTCTCCGCCGCCGAACAGCACCGCGTGTTCGACACGAAGCGCGCCCCCGGCATCCGCCGCCGTGTCGTGCTCGCGACCAACGTCGCCGAGACGAGCCTCACGGTGCCGGGCATCAAATACGTCGTGGATGCCGGCACGGCCCGCATCTCGCGGTACAGCCCGCGCGCGAAGGTGCAGCGCCTGCCCATCGAGGCGATCTCGCAGGCCTCGGCGAACCAACGGTCGGGCCGCGCGGGCCGCACGAGCGACGGAATCGCGATCCGCCTCTACGCGGAGGACGACTTCGCGCGGCGGCCCGAGTACACGGATCCCGAGATCCTGCGCACCGACCTCGCCGCGGTCATCCTGCAGATGATGGCGCTCGGCCTCGGCGACATCATGGCGTTCCCGTTCCTCCAGCCGCCCGACAAGCGCGGCGTGCGCGACGGCCTCGACCTGCTGGCGGAGCTCGGCGCGCTCGAGGGGGCTCGGCTGTCGAACATCGGGCGGATGCTCGCGCAGCTCCCGGTCGACGTGCGGTTCGGGCGCATGCTCGTCGAGGCGAAGCGGCAGGGCGTCGTGCGCGAGGTCGCCGTCATCGTCGCGGGGCTCAGCATCCAGGACCCGCGCGAACGTCCCGTCGAGAGGCGCCCTCAGGCCGACCAGCTGCACGCCCGGTTCGTCGATCCGACGAGCGACTTCGTGACGCTGCTCAACCTCTGGAACCACCTCGAGAAGGAGCAGTCCGCTCGCAGCAGCAGCGCGTTCCGCCGCATGTGCAAGACGGAGTACCTCAACTACCTGCGCATCCGCGAGTGGCAAGACCTCTACCGCCAGCTGATCCGGTCGGCGAAGCCGCTCGGGCTCGTGCCCGGCAACGCGTCGACGGATGCCGACGGCATCCATCGCTCGCTGCTCGCCGGGCTGCTGTCGCGACTCGGGATGCGCGACCGGGAGAAGCGCGACTACCAGGGCGCGCGGGGGCAGCGGTTCATGATCTTCCCCGGGTCGGCGCTCGCGAAGAAGAACCCGGAGTTCGTGATGGCCGCCGAGCTCGTCGAGACCTCGCGGCTCTTCGCGCGCACCGTGGCCGCGATCGATCCCGCGTGGGCGGAGAAGCTCGCCGGCGACCTCGCGAAGCGCTCGTACTCCGAGCCGCACTGGGAGAAGAAGCAGGGCTCCGCGGTCGCCTGGGAACGGGTGACCCTGTTCGGGCTGCCGATCGTCGCGCGCCGCCGCATCCTGCTCGCCCGGGTCGACGCGGCCGAGGCGCGCGAGCTCTTCGTGCGGCACGCGCTCGTCGACGGCGACTGGCCGTACCCGGTGCGCGGCAACGCGCTCTACGACTTCGACCGCGCCAACCGCGAGTTGCGGCGCGAGCTCGGGCTGCTCGAGGAGCGCGCGCGGCGCCGGGACATCCTGTCGGACGACGAGGCCGTCGTGGAGTTCTACGACGCGCGCGTGCCGCGGCAGATCAGCGACGTGCGGTCGTTCGAACGCTGGTGGAAGGATGCCCGCCGCGAGACGCCCGACCTGTTGACGCTCACGCGCGCCGACCTGCTCGACGAGGAGGACGACGCCCTCGACCCCGACGCGTTCCCCGATCGGCTGCACGGGTTCGCGCTGAGCTACCGCTTCGAGCCGGGTGCCGACGACGACGGCGTGACCGTCGAGGTGCCGCTCGAGCTCCTCGCGTCGATCGACGCTGCCCCCTTCGAGTGGCTCGTGCCCGGGATGCGCGAGGAACTCGTCACGGCGCTTCTGCGTGCGCTGCCGAAGGCGATCCGCAAGAACGTCGTGCCCGCCGGCGACTGGGCGCGACGGCTGCTGCCGACCCTCGACGTCTCCGCACCGCTGCGCCCGGAACTGGCCCGTGCCATCCGCGCGGCGAACCACACCCCGGTCGACCCGGCCGACTTCGAGCTCGGCCGCGTGCCCGCCAACCTGCGGGTGACCTACGCCGCGGTCGACGGGCGCGGGAAGCGCGTGGGCACCTCGAAAGACCTCTCCGCCCTGCGGCTGCGGTTCGCCGAGAAGTCTCGCGAGCGTGTTGCGGCGGTCGTCGCGCGTCCCGGGCAGGAGCTCGAGCGCACCGGGCTCACCGCCTGGCCGGACGGTGACCTGCCCGAGGTCGTCGAGGCGGGCGGCGTGCGCGGCTTCCCGGCGCTCCTCGACGAGGGCAGAAGCGTCGGGGTGCGGGTCTTCGCGACGTCGGTGGAGGCGGGCACCGCGTATCCGCTCGGCGTGCGCCGGCTGCTCGCGCTCGGGCTGCCGAGCCCGGCGGGCTACGTGCGCGATCACCTCACCGGGCCCGAGAAGCTCGCCCTCGCGGCGAGCCCCTACCCGTCGATGAACGCGCTCCTCGACGACGCCCTGCTCGCGACGATCACCGACCTGATGTCCGGCCGCGCACCGCGGGATCGCGCGGGGTTCGAGACACTGCGCGCCGACGTCTCCGGTGGACTCGTCGACGGGATGTTCGCGACCGTGTCGACGGCCGCGCGCGTGCTCACGGCGGCGCGCGAGGCCGATCGGGCGATCTCGGCCGCCTCGTCGCTCGCCTTCCTCGGCCCCCTCGGTGACGCGCGGTCGCAGCTCGACGCCCTCGTGCATCCCGGATTCGTGGCGATCACGGGCGCGACCCGACTGCGGCGGGTGCCCGTGTACCTCGCCGGGCTGCTGCACCGCGTCGCGAAGCTCCCCGACAACCCGGGACGGGACCGCGCCTGGCAGACCGAGGTCGAGCAGGCGATCGACCTCTACGAGCAGGTCGGCGGCACCCTCCCGCTCGCACCCGACACCGACCCCCGCCTCGTCGAGGTGCGCTGGATGCTCGAGGAGCTGCGGCTCTCCCTCTTCGCCCAGCACCTCGGGGCCGCCGGTCCCGTCTCGGTGCAACGCGTGCGGAAGGCGCTCTCGGGCTGAGGGTGGAGTCGGGGTGAGGGTTTTGTCGGGTTAGTTGCACATTGCTCCGTCCTCCAACTGCAATCTGCAACTAACTCGACGGTGCGGTGTCGCCGAGGCGGGGCATCCCCCACCCGGTCATGAGCTCGTCGAGGTGGTCGCGCGTGACACCGATGTGCTCCCGCATCGCGTCGGCAGCGCGCTGCGGATCGCCCGCGCGGATCGCGTCGAGCACGGCGGCGTGCCCGTCGACGCTCGCCTCCTTCACGAGATCGAAGTCGAGCACGTCGACCGGCTGGAACATCGCGACGCGGGCATCCTCGATCGCGATCTCGAGTTGCGTGTTGCCGGCGGCCGACGCCACCGCGAGATGGAACCGAGTGTCGGCGTGCCGGAAGTCGGTGAGCAGCTCCGCGGCGTCGAGTTCCCGGGACGCGGCCTCCAGCTCGTCGAGTTGCTCGGGTGTGCGCCGCACGGCGGCGAGTTCGGCCGCCGCCGCCTCGACGACCGTGCGGAACTCGATGAGCTCGACGATGTCGTGCGCGTGCGCCCGCATCTCCGACAGCAGGAGCGTCTTGTCTCCGAGCGTCTCGAGGACGACGGCGCCGCCCTGCGATCCCCGACGGATCTCGAGCTGCCCGGCGCCTTCGAGCACGCGGTAGGCCTGCCGCAGAGTCTCGCGCGCGACACCCAGTCGCTCGGCGAGCTGACGTTCGGCGGGCAACCGCTCGCCCGGCCGGATGCGACCCAGGGTGAACTCGCGACGCAGGTGGTCGACGACGGCCTGATACCCCGCGACGCCGCGCGTCGCCATCGGCTCGATCTGCGTCACCACGATGCGGTCACCCTAGTGCTCAGACGGGAAGGCCTTCGGGATCCTCGCCGACGATCCGGGCGCCTGTCGGGAAGCGAAGAAGGCCCGCGTCGCCGTGCCCGCCGATCCCCGCGGCGCCGAAGAACGCCTGCGCCGAGTCGGCCGACATGTCGAGCACGCTCGACGAGTTGACCTTCACCTCGCCCGCCTCGAGCCGCACCCCGAGCGCTCGGGCGGCGCCGGCATCCGCGGAGTACACGTAGCCCGCCAGACCCACCTGTCCGGCGTTGGCCCGCGCGAGCGCCTCGGAGTCGGAGTCGACCGGCACCACCGTGAGAATCGGACCGAAGAGCTCGCCACCCGGCTCGAGCCCCTCGCCGACCACGAGGGTCGGGGCGACGAACCAGCCGTTCGACGGCACCTCCCCGACCGTCACGACCCGGCCTCCGGAGGCTGCGAGGGCGTCGCGCTGCGCGAGCAGCTCGGTGCGCCGCGCTTCGAACGCGACGGGACCGACCTCGGTCGACGCGTCGAGGCTCGAGCCGACACGCACCGCGGCGAGACGTTCGACGAGCGCCTCCTCCAGCTCTCCGGCACGCGCCCGGGCGACGTACACCCGCCGCGGGGCCTCGCACCACTGACCCGAGAGTTTGAGGAATCCCGTCGCGAGGCTGTCGGCGGTCGCGACGACGTCGGCGTCCGCCCGCACGATCGCCGGGTTGTTCGAGCCGAGCTCGAGGTGGAGTCGCGTGAGGTTCGGCGCGGCCGCCGCGGCGATGGCGCGACCGGTCGGGGTCGATCCGGTCATCGAGACGGCACGGATGCGGGGGTCGCCGACGAGGGCCGCACCGATCGTGCCACCGCCTTCGACGAGCGAGACGACGCCACGCGGGATGCCGGCTCGCTGCGCCGCGTCGAGCACGAGCTGGGCGCTCCACGGCGCCGCCGGCGAGGGCTTCACGACGGCAGTCGCCCCCGCGGCGAGCGCGTACGCGAGCTTCTTGACGACCATCGCGCTCGGCGCGTTCCAGGGGGTGATGAGCGCGATCGGCCCGAAGGGGATGCGATGGATGCGCACATCGCGCCCGTCGGCGGCCACCGCACGCGCGTCACCCAGCTCGCGCGCGTGCCCGATCGCAGCCCGGACGGTTCCGCCGTTGCTGCCGCCGAACAGCCGCGTCACGGCGATCGGCACACCGGAGTTCACGGCGTCGAGCACCGCCGCCTGCTCGGCGATCTCGTCGAGCTCGGCGGCGAAGCGCTCGAGAATCTCGGCGCGGCCGTCGACGCCGAGGCCGAGCCACTCACCGCGCGTATGCGCGTCGGCGGCTGCGGCGATCGCGGCCTCGAGCTGCTCGGTCGACGACGTCGTGCCGTAGCCGAGAACCTCCCCGGTGTTCGGGTCGGCGAGGGGCTCGCCCGCCGGACCGCGACTCGGCTCAGCCTCTCCCCCGATCCAGGTGCGGGTCTCGGGCGGGGTGGGCAGAGGAACGCGCACGTCAGATCCGATCGAAGTAGCGCCGCAGCTGCCAGTCGGTGACCGCGGCCTGCGCGACCTTCCACTCGTGCTCGGCGAGGATCCGGAAGTGGTCGGTGTCGTCGGAGCCGAGCAGGCCCCGCACGAACTCCGAGCCGTCGAACGCGACCGCCGCCTCGGCGAGCGTCGCCGGGACGACGACCCCCGCATCCCCCTCGTAGGCGTTGCCGACCGTCATGGGGGGCGGGGTGAGTTCACGCGCGATGCCGTCCTCGACCGAGGCGAGGAGACCCGCGAGGGTGAGGTACGGGTTCACGTCGGCGCCGGGCACCCGGAATTCGAACCGCAGCGACGAGGGGGTGTGTCCGACGACGCGCACCGAGCACGAGCGGTTCGCGATGCCCCACGTGCGGCCGAAGCCGGCGACATCCTGCGAGTTGGTGCGCACGTAGGAGTTGATCGTCGGCGCGTACCAGAGCATGAGCGACGGGATGTGCTCGAGCACCCCGGCCACCGCGGGTCGCAGGAGGTCGCTGAAGTGGTGCTCGCCGTCGTCCGACCACAGCGCGGCCGACCCGTCGGCATCGAGGAACGAGCAGTGCACGTGGCACGACGATCCGGCCTGGTCGGCGAGCGGGCGCGCCATGAAGGTCGCGCTCATCCCGGCGCGGGTCGCGGAGTCGCGCACCGCCATCTTGTACAGCGCGTGGCGGTCGGCCATCTCGAGCGCCTCGCCGTAGACGAACGTCATCTCCCACTGGCCGGTGCCCCACTCGGACTGGGCGGCTTCCATGAGGATGCCGCTCGCCTTCAAGTCGGCGCGCAATCTCTGGAAGAACGGCTCGTAGGCGTTGCCCTCCTGGATCATGAAGTCGCTCGGGTAGAGCGTCGTCGGCTCGAGCTCGTCGCGGAACCGCGACTTGCGCAGCGCGCGCGGCTCGTTCTCGAACAGGTAGAACTCGAGCTCCGTGCCGACCTGCGGCGTGAGTCCGCGCTCGGCGAGCGAGGCGAGCACGCGCCGGAGGATGACGCGCGGCGAGATGGACATCGGCTCCCCCGTGACGATGTCTTCGGGGTCGCCGAACACGATCGCGACACCGTCGAGCCAGGCGGCGCGACGCAGCGACGAGAGGTCGGGCCGCAGCAGCACATCGGGAGCGCCGTTGTGCATGCTGCACAGCCGCAGCACCCCGGCGTCGATGAGGTCGAACGACTGGTCGACATCCCACGCCCACGCGCACGTGCAGATCTCGACGCCGTGATCGGCGATACCGACGAAGATCTCCACGGGCACCCGGCGGCCGACGAGCCGGCCCTGCAGGTCGGGTGAGACGATCACGACCGTGGTGATGCCGGCATCCTGAAGTTCCTCGACGGTGAGGAAACCCTCGCGGTGGGTCATCGGTGCTCCTTTGTTCGTCATCCGAGTATCAGCGCGTGAGCCAACCGCCATCGACCGGCAGCTGGATGCCGTCGATCCAGCTCGCCTCGTCGGAGAGCAGCCAGGAGACCGCCGAGGCGATGTCGGCCGGCTGACCGACGCGCTTCACGAGCAGACGCTGCCCGAGGAACTGCATCGCCTCGGGGCTCGTGATGCCCTCGTAGTCGAAGAAGTTGGTCGCGATCGGCCCCGGCGCGACGCAGTTGACGCGGATGTTGCGGTCGGACAACTCGACGGCGAGAGCCTTGGTGAGCATCGGCACCCCGCCCTTGCTCGCGTTGTAGTGCGGCTGCGCGGTGGTGCCGCTCGTGACGACGACGAGGGCCTCGACGGTGGAGAGGTTGACGATCGCGCCGCCGCCCGACGCGGCGATGTGCGGCGCGAGCGACTGCGCCACGAGGAACTGGCCTTTGAGGTTGACGTCGACGACGAAGTCCCAGGCCTCCTCGGTGAGCGTGTCGAACGAGTGGGACGTGACGACGCCGGCGTTGTTCACGAGCAGGTGGAGGGCGCCGAAGCGCTCGACGGCCAGCTCGGCCGCCGCGTCGATCTGCACGCGGTCCCGCACATCGACCTTCGCCGCGACGGCCTCGCCGCCCGCGTCAGAGATGAGGCCGACCGTCGCCTCCGCGGCCGCGAGGTCGACGTCGCTCACGAGCATCCGTGCTCCCTCGCTCGCGAGCCGCAGCGCGGTCTCACGTCCGATGCCGGAGCCGCCACCGGTGATGAAACCGACCTTCCCTTCGTGCCGTGCGGTCATCGGGTCCCTCCTCGGGTGCTCTGGGCGACGCGTGCGGCCGCCTGCTCGACGATCCACGCGAAGAGCGGGTCGCCGTCGAAGGTCTCGGGATGCCACTGCACCCCGAGGATCAGTCCGCCGTGGTGCTCGATCGCCTCGACGGTGTCGTCGTCGGCGCGCGCGACGACCCGGAGGCCGTCCCCGGGCCGATCGACGGCCTGGTGGTGGAATGAGTTCACGGCGAGCCGCGTGCCCAGCAGTGTGCCCGCCACCGAGTCGGACTCGATCGTCACCTCGTGGGTGCGCGCCGCGCGCGCCGCCGTGAGCGGAAGGTGCGCGGCACCCCGCTCGCCGGAGAGGTGCTGCACGAGCGTTCCGCCGAACGCCACATTGATGAGCTGATGCCCGCGACAGATCCCGAGCACGGGCATCCGCGCGGCGTGCGCGGCGTCGACGAGCGCGAGCTCGACGTCGTCGCGCAGCGCCGACGTCGGCCCGGTCTCGGGGACCGGCGCAGCGCCGTACCGAGCCGGGTCGACGTCCTCTCCCCCGGCGAGCACGAGGGCGTCGACGCGCGGCAGCACCGCGGCCACATCGACGTCGAGGGGGAGGTAGACGGGCACGCCCCCGGCGCGCGCGATCGAGGTGGCGTACTCCGCGAAGTAGACGTCGAGCGGCGCGTCGGCGAATCCTTCCGGGGCGCCCATCATGGACGCCGGTCGACGCCGGCCCGTGATCGCGACGAGGGGGGCGTGCGCCGTCATCGAGCGGTCGTCTCCGCCGCGGCGGCCGGGTCGTCCGCGCTGACCTCGACGATGTCGTCGTAGACCTTCGAGCCCCGCGACCGGAGCACGAGGGCCTGCGAGACGCCGAATACCGGGCCGACGAGCACGACGGCGAGCAGCACGCTGCTGAGCACGCCCCAGGTCGGCGACCCTGCGGCGTCGACGTCTCCCACGAGCAGCGGGAAGTTGAGCGCGATGAGCACCGCCGAGACCGCGAGCCCGAGGAAGCCGAGCCCGGGCGCGACGACCGTGCGCAGCACGTTGGTCTCGCGCTTCGTCCGGGCGAAGAACACGATGACCGCGAGGCAGGTGGCCGCCATGAGCACGACGATCGCCAGCGTGGCCACCCCGGCGAACCACGCGAAGGCGTTCACCGGTCCCATGCCGCTGAGCACGACGAACGCCGTGAAGGCTGCGGCCGTGATCACCTGCACGAGCGATGCGACGTGCGGCGAGCCGTGCTTCGGATGCACCGAGCCGAGGCGACGCGGCAGCATCCCGATCTTGCCGATCGAGTACTGGTAGCGGGCGAGCACGTTGTGCAGCGACAGCACGGCCGCGAACATCGAGCCGAGGAACAGCACCGCGATGACGATCGCGCCGATGGGGCCGAGGTATTGCGCGGTGACGCGCGCGAGCACCGACGACGGGTCCTCGGCGGAGAACTCGACGAGCGCACCGATGCCGATGCCGTTCACGAGGGTCCAGCCGGCGATCAGGTAGAACAGGCCGATGACGATTGCCGAGCCGTAGGTGGCGCGGGCGATCGTGCGGTCGGGGTCCCGCACCTCGCTGCGGTAGACGACGGTCGACTCGAAGCCGATGAACGAGGCGATGGCGAACATCAGGCCGAGGGCGGGCGCCCCGGAGAGCACGCGCTCGATGAGGAACAGCTCGACGGTGAGACCTTCCGCCCCGCCTCGGATGACGACGGCAGCGGTGAGCACGAGCACGATCGCGAGCTCGGCGAGGAGCGCGACCACGAGCACGCGCGACGAGAGCTCGATGTGGCGGTAGCCGAGCACGCCAACGATCGCGATCATGATGAGCGTGAAGACCCACCAGGGGATGTCGGGCCCGCCGAGCGTGACGAGGTCGGTGCTGATCGAGAGCCCGAGGTAGGAGAACACCGCGCACTGCACCGTCGTGTAGCAGACGAGCGCGAGGTAGGCGGCTCCCGAGCCGGTGACCCGGCCGAGGCCGTGGCTGATGTAGGTGAAGAACGCGCCGGCTGCGGGCACGTGGCGACTCATGGCGACGAGTCCGACCGAGAACAGCAGCAGGATGACGGTGGCGACGACGAACATCACGGGGAAGCCCGCGCCGTTGCCGATGAGGAAGCCGATCGGCATGATGCCGCCGACGACGGTGAGAGGGGCGGCGGCGGCGATCACCATGAAGGTGACGGATGCCGCGCCGAGCTTTCCGGTGAGACCAGGAGTCGCAGTCGACTCTGACGTGCGGGTCATGGACCTGTCCTTTCGGGTGGGATTGGTCTACACCCTAGGCCAATAGGCCAATACCGCAACAGTGCGAAGCTTCGGAATATCGCACGACGTCGCGGCGCTCTCCTCCGTGTGAGCTTCAACGACGCGATCATCGACGAGTTCCGCTCGAACGGCGGGGCGGTGAGTCGCGGCTTCGGCACCGACCTCGTGCTGGTGCACTCGACGGGCGCGAAGAGCGGGGAGGAGCGCATCCACCCGGTCCTCGCGCTGCGCGACGGCGACGCGTGGCTCATCGCGGCCTCCAAGGGCGGCGCTCCGGAGCACCCGGCGTGGTTCCACAACCTCGTGGCGCACCCTGACGCCGTGATCGAGTCTCCCGATCAGCGCGGCGGCATCGACACCGTGCCCGTGCGCGCGACGTCGCTCGAAGGTGAGGCGAGGGATGCCGCGTGGGCGCGATTCCTCGACCGCTCCCCCGCCTTCGCGCAGTACGAGGAGCGCGCAGGGCGGGTCATCCCCGTCGTGCGGCTCTCACGTCGGTGAGGGTTTTGTCGAGTTAGTTGCACAATGTCGCGTCCTCCCGGCGCAGTGTGCAACTGGGTGACGGGTCACCGCGATCCAGTTGCAGAACGTCGCCGGAGGACGCGACATTGTGCAACTAACTCGACAAAACCCGTCCCCCCGAGAGACTCTCCGCCCACGCCGAAGCCCCGCCCGCACGAGGCAGACGGGGCTCGGGGTGCCGAGGCGGGATCAGTCCCGCTTCGCGCCCGTCGACGCCGAGGCGTTCGACTCGTAGGACGTGTTCGTCGACTCGAAGAAGTTGACGAGCTGCAGGGTGTCGTTGGCGGTCGCCATCCACTTGGCCGGGTTCGTGACGTTGTACTCGGGCTCGAAGCCGAGCTCTTCGAGCCGGCGGTCGGCGAGGTACTTCACGTACTGGTTGATGTAGTTGGCGTTGAGACCCAGGATGCCGTTGGGCAGGAGGTCGCGGTTGTACTGCTCCTCCATCTCGACGGCGTCGATGATC
>NZ_JBMRCP010000042.1:0-7787 GCF_057350545.1 Pseudolysinimonas sp.
GAGGCTCGCGTCGACGAAGGGTGAACTCAGGTCGACGCGGCGACCGGTGGAACGCAGCATCCGCTCGACGAGGTCGCGGACGTCGGCCTCCGTGAGCACGAGGGCGACGCGCTCCGAGACACCGTTGCGGGCGACGAAGACGGCGTCGGGCGCGTTGATCCACAACTCTTCGACCGTCGGGTCGTCGAGCAGCGGCTGCAGCGGGCCGAGACCGGTGACTGCCGCGAGGATCTGCCGGGATGCCGCCGCCTCGTCGTCGACGAGCGGTGCCGAGCCGCCGAGCGCCCGTTCGGAGTAGCTGCGCAGCTCTTCACGGATGTACCGGTCGGCGAGCTCGGAATCGGCGGCGAGGTCGACGCCCTCCCGGCGCACGCGCTCGCGCACCCGGTCGGTGATGAGGTCGACGGCTGCGGTCACCCGCCCATCGTGCAAGCGCCGCCCGAGTCAGGGCGGCGATTGTCCACAGACGCCCTCGCCACGTGTCGGTTGACAAGCGCGGCCGTACGCGAAAAAATGGACACACTGCTAATACGTATCAGCACTCGAGGGGGAGCCGCTGTGAATCGATCGTCCACCCGCACGGCCGCGGCCGTGATCGTCGCAGCCGCCTTGATCGGTGGTGCGTTCCACGCGACCGCCGCTGCGCCGTCGGCTTCCTCTGCGGCCATGGCGCCGCGCACGACGTTGACCTACTCGAGTGGCACTGCGGCGTGGTACAACGCCGCGGAGAGCACCGTCATGTCGCCGCAGTTCCTCGACTGGGACGGTGACGGGAGCCGCGACGCGGTCGACCGCGGGCAGCTGTTCGTCAACTCGGGAGACGACGAGAATCCCGCCTTCGCCTCGGTCGGCACGACGCTCCCGCTGCCGTCGGCCGACGGCACGCTGGTCGACTGGGACGGCGACGGCGACCACGACTTCGTCAGCCGCTATGACCTGCACCTGCACGTCAATACAGGCACCGACGCCTCGCCGACCTGGGTCGACAGCGGCGAGTTGACCGCGGGCGGGCAGCCCATCACGGCGGCCTACGTCAGCGCCGGGTACGTTCGGTGGAATCAGATCCAGACGCCGAACCTCTCGTACGACGATTGGGACGCCGACGGCGACGACGATCTGATCGTCAGCGTCGCCGACCGGGGCTACGTCGGCAGCCGACCCGACATCTACCTGCACGGCCGCATCTTCGTGTACGAGAACACAGGCACCGCCGCGGCGCCGATCCTCGCCGCCGGAGTCAGCCTGCAGACGGCGGCGGGCGACCTCGACGTGCCGTTCAAGGCGCTCGTCGCGACCGCCGACTGGAACGCCGACGGCGAGCTCGACGTGCTCTACGGCGACTACCGCGGCGACGTCTTCTTCGTCGAGCGCGACGGGGTCGACGTGCTCCCCGCCGTGCGGATCCTCGATACCGGCGACATCAATGCGTGGCTCGACGTGGCGGACCGCGACGGCGATGCCGACCTCGATCTGATCGTGACCAGCACGCGGGGGATGCTGCTGGTCGAGAACACGGGCACCGCATCGAGCGCGGTGCTCGCCGAGGTCGGGCTCGTGCAGATGCCGGCCACCGGTGTGGACATCCGATCGGGCCTGTTCCAACAGCCGTACGCCGTCGACTGGGAAGACGACGGCGACCTCGACCTCGTCGTCGGCGACGAGAACGGCCGCATCAGCCTCTTCGAGAACGTCGCCACCGGTCCGACGCCCGCTCTCATCGAGGCCGTCGATGTCCACGCCGACGGGCAGCCGATCAACCTCGACTCGCTCGACGAGGAGGGCTCGTGGGAGTGGGGCACGTCGGAGGCCGCGGCGGGCTATACGAATCCCGTCGTGATCGACTGGGACGGCGACGGTGACCTGGACATCATCACGCAGGACGCTCAGGAGGCGTCGCTCTGGTTCTTCGAGAACTCCGGCACGCGCGCGGCTCCCCTGTACGAGGCCGCCGTGGCCTTCACCCTCGACGGGGGCGCCTTCGCCGCCCCCTGGCGATGCCGGGTCGCGGCGATGGACTGGGACGGCGACGGAGAGCTCGAGCTCGTGCAAGCGGGCGTGGACAACATCCTCACTGTCTTCCAACGCGACGCGAGCGACCTCGACCTGACGGCGATCGCGGTCGCCGAGAACGCGTCGGGCGGCCCGATCTCGGTCGCGTCGTCGCGCGCCGGCCGCACGAATCTCCAGGCGGTCGACTGGGACGGCGACGGGCTCGTCGACCTCCTGCAGGGCGCCTACGACAACACCGCGCTGTCGTGGTTCCGCAACGTCGGGGTGCCCGGCGCCCCGGTGTTCGAGGCGCAGTACATCCGCAACACCGACGACACGCTCTACGAGACGCTCTCGAACCACACCCCGAAGACCTTCGCGGTCGACTGGGATGACGACGGCACGCTCGACCTGCTCGACTCGGTGGTCTGGGGCTCGATGTCGTTCGTCGACGGAGCCGGACTCTCCCACGACCCCGTCGTCGGGCATCCGTCGCGTCTCGAAGCCGAGGGTCTCGAGATCGCCGGCTCGTCAGGCGATCCGACCTCGATCTTCGCCGACGCGTCGGCGAGCGCCGGCGCCTCGCTGAGGTACGAGGCGACCGCGGCGGGCGACCACATCGCGGTCGACGGCGGACCGATCCCCGCGGGCGACTACCGCGTCGTCGTCGGTCTGCGCGTCGCGCCCAATCGCGGCATCGTCCAGGTCTCGGTCGACGGCGCACCCGTCGGCAGCCCGATCGACGCCCACGCCGCCTCCGCCGGCAACGCGTCGTTCGACCTCGGGGTGGTGGCCATCGCCGGGGGGAATCCGGAGGTGCGCTTCACCGTCACGGGCAAGAACGCCGCGAGCGCGAGTCACGCCGTCTACGTCGACTACGTGGAGCTGATCCCGCGCTGGGAGGCCGAGGACCTGACGGTCGCCGCGTCGTCGGGCGACCCGCTCTCGGTCTACGTCAACTCCGGGGCGAGCGGGGGCGAGACCCTCAACTTCGCGGCGAACGCGGTCGGGGACTACCTGACGCTCACGACACCGACGCTCGTCTCGGGGCAGTACCACGTGCGGGTCGGGATGCGCGTGGCTCCCAACCGGGCCCGGGTGCAGACGTCGATCAACGGCGTCAACGTCGGCTCGCCGATCGACGCCTACTCGGCGACAGCCGGCTACCAGGTGTTCGACCTCGGGGTGGCCGCGGTGGCCGGTGTGGGAAGCCGCGACGTGCGCTTCTCGGTGACGGGCAAGAACGCGGCGAGCGGCTCGTACGCGGTCTACGTCGACTTCGTCGAACTGCTGCCGATCGGGAAGCGCTTCGAGGCGGAGTCGCTGACGCGCACGAGCACGTCCGGCGATCCGCTCGGCATGTTCGAGGACCCGGTCGCGAGCGAGGGCGGCACGGCCTACCTTGCCGCGACGGGCGTCGGCGACCAGACGACCTATGCGGTCGACGTGCCGACGACCGATAGCTACGACGTCGCACTCGGGTTCCGGGTGGCGCCGAACCGCGGCATCGTGCAGCTCTCGATCGACGGGGTGCCCCTCGGCAGCCCGATCGACACGCGCCGCACGACCGCCGGCTATCTGCGCTTCGCCGTCGGCTCCGTCGCCCTCGCGGAAGGGCAGCACGAGTTCCGGATCGAAGCGGTCGGCACCTCGAGCACGTCGTATGCCGTGTACCTCGACTACATCGATCTGGCCCCGAGCTGATGCACGACCTCGCGCGGCACCGCATCTCGGCGATCGAAACCCGTGCCGTGCGGTCGGTGACGGCCCGCCCGATCGGACGCAACGCGATGCGCGACGGTCACGGCGACGGCCGCGAGCTCCCCGTCGTCGTGCTCCGCACCGACCGCGGCGCGGTGGGTTGGGGCCACGCGGGGACGGGCGGGGTCGCGGTGCTGGCTGGACTCGACCGGGTCGGCGACCTGGTCGGGCGCTCAGTGGCGGACGTGTTCGACCCCTCCGTCGGAGTGACCGACGAGGGGGCTCGGGTGGTCGACATCCCGCTGCACGACCTCGCCGGGCGCATCCTCGGACTGCCCGTCTCCGCGATGCTCGGCGCCCGGGGGTCGACCGACGTGCGCTGCTACTCGGGAGGCATCTACTTCGACGACCTCGACCCGGTCGGCGCTCCTTCAGGGCTCGAGGCGATCCGCCGCGACCTCCGCATGGACTGGGTGCTCGGACATCGGGACTTCAAGCTCAAGATCGGGCGGGGTCACCGGTGGATGGATGCCGCCGAGGGGCTCGAGCGCGACATCGCCGCGACGCGCCTGGCGCGCGAGCTCTACCCGGACGCACGACTGCTCGTCGACGGCAACGACGGCATGAGCAGGGCGGATGCCGAGCGGTACCTCGCCGCCGTCGCGGACTGCGGGCTCTACTGGGTCGAGGAGCTCATGCCCGAGTCGCGGGAGTCGTCGGTCTGGCTGCGCGGCCTCGTCGACGCCGAAAGCCCCGGCACTCTCATCGCCGACGGGGAGGCCGAGCCCGACCTCCCCCTGCTGACCGAGCTCGCGGTCGACGGCCTCCTCGATGTGGCGCTCATGGATGCCTTCCGCTTCGGCTTCACCGCGTGGCGGTCGGCGATGGCGCCGCTCGCGGCCGCCGGCACCCGGGCGTCGCCCCACACCTGGGGCTCTCCGCTCACGATGTACTACGCGGCGCACCTCGCGGCGGGGCTCGGCAACGTGCCGACGATCGAAGCCATGCCCGCCGCCCTCGACGGGGTCGATTCGCGCGCCTACCGCCTGCGCGAGGGAGTGCTGACGGTGCCGGACACGCCGGGCTTCGGACTCGAGCTCGTCGCCTGACTCCGCCGCGGCGTACGCGTGTGATCAGTCGCGTGCGTCGAGGGGAAGGCGCAGTGGGCCGAGATCGGCCCGGGAGATCGTCGCCGACCCCACCGTGAGCCGCGTGCCCGCCGACGGCGACCACGAGAGCGCGACCTCGACACCGGAAAGCACGAGACCCGAGACCTCGAGCCAGCCGAGCGGCTCGACGGCGCCGATGAGCGGATCGACCCACACGCCCCCGTCGTCGTCCACGGCGATGCCGAGCAGACCCGACAGGACGACGTCGGCGAACGTCGAGTGCTGGTAGTCGCGACCGATCGCGACGCGGTCGGGTTCGTTCACGAGTCGCCAGTCGCGCGTGCGCCAGCCGCCGGCATCCGGATCGATGTCCTCGTCGAGCCAGTACTCGTCGTCGGCGCCGATGTGGGCGGCGGCGTACTGCCCCAGGATGCGCAGATAGAGCTCGTCGGTGTCGCGTGAGGGGACGTCGCGGGCGATCCGGGCGAGCGCGGTGAGCGTCTGACTCGTCGCGAAGGGCCAGCCCGGGCCGTTCCACCGGCACAGATAGCGCGGCGACGTGGTCGCCACCGGGAACTCGTACCGAGGATGCCGGCGCTCGACGGTGCGCAGGGCGTGCGGCGCGGCGAAGCCGGCCGGATCGGCGAGCTGGGCGACCGCTGGAGCAGGATCGACGTCGGCGCCGGGAAGCCCGAAGTACCAGGGCAGGTAGCCGATCAGCTCACGGGCCAGGCGCGCCGGCGAGGCGTCGCCCAGCGTGGGCGCGGCGACGGCGCGGATGTCGTCGGGAAGCCGGCGATCCGGTCCCGCCGTCGCGAGATAGGCCTCCTCTCCGTCTGGCGAGAGGGGGAGTGTCGTGAAGAAGCGCAGCCCGGGGTGATACAACCGGTCGACGACGAGGCGGCGCAGCTCGTCGGCCGCGTGCTCGAAACGTTCGGCGGTGGCGAGATCACCCTCGCGGCTCGCGATCGCCGCGATCGCCCGGGCGTTCCCGTACTGGTAGCTGTTGATCGACGGACGCAGGCCGTCGCCGCTGACCGAGAACTCCATGGCGTCGGCCAGATCGTGAGCCCAGTAGAGGCCCGACGGATGACGGCTGTCTCGCTGCCAGGCCTCGAAGTTCGCGACCATGCCCGGCAGCACCTCGCGCAGCAGCTCGTACCGACCGTGCAGTCGAGCATGTTCGTAGGAGGCCCAGGCGATCCACTCCGTGTAGCGGTGGGGCTCTGCCTCCGGGTCGAGGTACCAGAAGCGGATGTAGTCGTCGGCCACGTCGGTGCGCCGGAGCCACCGGGCCTCGAGGAGGTGGTGCGCCGCGGCCGCGTTGACGGTGCCGTGGGCGCGGCCGGGGCCCGGCTGGTGGAACTCGGTCACGACGAAACCGCGGTCGCTGCGCCCCACGTTGCGGGCGAACGACTCCCAGCGATGGCGGAACACGCGCGTCAGGGTCGCGTCGCCGCACCGGAACTCGGGGGCGGCATCCAGGATGTCGGCGGCGCTCATGGGCCCCTTCAGTATCGGACGATGCGGGAGGGGCGCCGGGCCCCTCCCGCATCGGGATCACTCGTCGTACGAGACGTGCGAGAGGTCCGGCTTGGTGAGCGGATCGGGCACGAAGCCGTTGAGCCCGGCGCGCCACGCGTAGGTGGTGTTCACGACCATCGGGAACATGCCGACCGCGTCGTCCCAGATGATCTCGTTCGCCTGGTCGTAGAGGTCGAGACGCTCCTCGGCGTCGGTGGTCGCTCCGGCTTCGGCGAGGATCTCGTCGAGCTCCGGGTTGCAGTACCCGTTGCGCTTGGCGGCGCACGTGTACAGGCGCCCGAGGTTCTGCGCCGCGTCGTACGTCGCCGTGCCGACGAGCTGGAAGTTGATGTCCCAGTTCAGCGCGAGCAGGTCCTCCAGGAAGACGGCGGCCTCCTTCTGCACGGGCACGGCCTTCACGCCGATGTCGGCGAGATCCGACGCGATCGCGGCCATGAACTCGGTGTACTCCGACTCCTTGTACTGGATCTGGATCTCCTGGTCGAAGTCGAAGCCCGCCTCCTCGAGCGCGGCGCGCGCACCCTCGGGGTCGAACTCCTTCGCATCCTGCGGGGAGTATCCGAACACGCTCGGCGCGAGCACGGAGTCGGAGAGCGACCCCGACTCCGGGAAGAGCGTCGAGACGATCGTCTCGAAGTCGACCGCCGACCACAGGGCGTTGCGGATCTCACTCGACCCGAACGCCTCCCGCGACGAGTTGAACCACATCGTCACGACGAGGGTCGAGGGCGACGACTCGACGACGAGGTCGGGGTTGTCGCGCAGCGCCGTCGCCTGGTCGTCCGGGATGCCCCAGGTCGCGTCGATCTCTCCCGTCTGGAGCGCGGTGAGCCGCGTCGACACCTCGGGGATCCAGCGGATCTCGAGCTCCGAGATCGTCGGCACGTCGCCGTAGTAGGTCTCGTTCGGGCTCAGCTTGAGCGACTCACCCGGCGAGAACGACTCGACGACGTACGGCCCGCTGCCGATCGGCTCGGTGAACGACGCCTCGGTGACGTCCGCCGGGGTCACGAAAATGAGGGCGAGGGTACCGGCGAGGATCGGCTTCTCCGATGAGAACTCGACCGTGGTGTCGTCGATCGCCGTCGCCGTCACGCCGCCGAAGTTGCCGGCGAGCGGACCTTCGAGCGCGATGATGCGGTCGAAGGACGCCACGACGTCGGCCGACGTGACAGGGGTGCCGTCCGAGAACTCCGCGTCGTCGCGGAGGGTGAACGACCACTCACTGCCGGTCTCGTTGGTCTCCCACTCGCTCGCGAGGTCGGCGTTGAACTCGCCCTCGGCGTTCGGCGCCAGCAGGCGGCTGAAGATCGAGGCCGCGGCGTGCGCGGTGCCGCTCCCCCCTCCCTCGGGGCCGTGCGGGGCGAGGCTCTCGGTGGGGAACTGCCCTTCCACGACGACGGTGTCCTTCGCGGGGGTCGCCGGTGGCCCCGCGCGACCGCC
>NZ_JBMRCP010000004.1:0-4098 GCF_057350545.1 Pseudolysinimonas sp.
CGGCAGCTCGCGGTCGAGCAGCTCGCGCAGCAGCGCGACGTGGGCGTCGGGCGCCTCGGGATCGCCCGGGCCGTTGGAGAAGAAGGGGGCGGCGGGCTCGATCGCGAGCACCTGCTCGAGCGTGACGTCCTGCGGCAGCACGTGCACCTCGAAGCCGCGCTCGGCGAGGTTGTCGACCGTCGATTGCTTGATGCCGAGGTCGAGGATCGCGAGGTTGCCGATCCGCTCTCCTCGGGCAGGGGTGACGATCGGCTCCGTCACCGACACCTCGGCCGAGAGGTTGAGCCCCGTCATGTCACGACCCGACCGGACGATCGCGAGCTGCTCGTCCGCGGTGAGCGCGGCATCCGCACCGGAGAACACGCCCGCGCGCATCGCGCCGGTATCCCGCAGTCGCCGGGTGACGGCCCGCGTGTCGATCCCCGAGATGCCGACGATGCCGGTCGACTCGAGCTCGTCGTCGAGGGACCGGGTCGCGCGGAAGTTGCTCACGACCCGCGAGGGGTCGCGCACGACGTAGCCGGCGACCCAGATGCGCCGCGACTCCTGGTCTTCGTCGTTCATCCCCGTGTTGCCGATGTGCGGTGCCGTCTGCACGACGATCTGCCCCGCGTACGACGGATCCGTGAGGGTCTCCTGGTAGCCGGTCATGCCGGTCGCGAAGACGGCCTCGCCGAGGGTACGGCCGCGCGCACCGTAGGCGCGTCCCTCGTAGCGGGTGCCGTCCTCGAGGACGAGAACTGCCGGATCGGTCATGAGGTCTCCTCCGAGACGGTGACGAGAGTCGAGAGTGCCTCGACGAGAGCGTCGGGTTGCGCCGACTTCAGGTAGGTGTCGACGGCGGTGTCGCCGAGGGTCCAGGTGACGACGACGAGTCCGTCGCGGCCGACGACCCGGTCGATCGTCCAGGTGGCCCGGCCGATCCCGGAGATCGCTGAACCCGGGATGAACGCATCCGGCTGTCCTGCGATGCCCAGGACGACACCTTCGGGCACCACCGTCACCGCGGCGCGCGACCGGAAGCCGAGCCCGCGCACGGCGATCCTGTCGGTGGGCGCCTCGGCGACGGTCGTCGCGACGTAGAACACGTCGTCGACGAGCAGCGGAGTGCCGAGGGATGCCGGCGGCACGTCGAGCGCGGGCAGCCCGGCCTGGCGACGGCGGCGGGCACGCCAGCCGAGGGCGAGGCCGGTGAACACCAGCAGGACGAACACGACGATGCCGATCGTCGGCGTGACCCTATCCACGGGAGACCTCCTCGGCCTCGCGCAGCGTGCCGTCGAGCACCGTGGGGACGCCTCCGTGGATCGTCGCCACCACGCGGCCCGGAAGCTCGCGGCCGAGATAGGGCGAGTTGATGCTGCGTCCGTAGAGGTGCTCCGTGCCGAACGTGCGCCGCGCGGCCGGGTCGACGAGCGTGAGGTGGGCGGGCGAGCCGAGCGCGAAGGCCGCGTCGTAGCCCTCGAGGCGGCCGATCCGGGCCGGAGCGGAGGAGAGCACCCGCGCCACCCCCGTCCAGTCGAGCAGGCCGGTCTCGACCATCGTCGCCTGCACGATGCTCAGAGCGCTCTCGAGCCCCACCATGCCGAACGAGGCCTCGGCCCAGGCCGCCTCCTTCGACTCGACGGGATGCGGGGCGTGGTCGGTCGCGACGATGTCGATCGTGCCGTCGGCCAGGGCGGCGCGGAGGGCGTCGACATCCTCGCTCCGGCGCAGCGGCGGGTTGACCTTGAAGCGTGCGTCGTAGCCGGTCGCCTCGGACTCGGTCAGCAGCAGGTGATGCGGCGTGACCTCGGCGGTGACGTCGATGCCGCGCGCCTTCGCCCAGCGCACGACCTCGACGCTGCCGGCGGTCGAGAGGTGGCAGACGTGCAGACGTGCGCCGACCGCCTCGGCGAGCAGCACGTCGCGCGCGATGATCGCCTCCTCGGCGACGGCGGGCCAGCCGGCCAGACCGAGCTCCGACGCGAGAGCGCCTTCGTTCATCTGCGCGCCCTCGGTCAGCCGGGGTTCCTGCGCGTGCTGGGCGACGACGCCGCCGAACGTCGTCACGTACTCGAGTGCGCGCCGCATGAGCAGCGCGTCATGCACGCACTTGCCGTCGTCGGAGAACACCCGTACGGCGGCGCGGGAGCGGGCCATCGCGCCGATCTCCGAGAGCCGCTCCCCCGCGAGACCCACCGTGACGGCACCGATCGGACGCACCGTGACGTAGCCGTGCTGATCGCCGAGCGAGGCGACCTGCTCGACGACTCCCCCGGTGTCGGCGACGGGGCTCGTGTTCGCCATCGCGAAGACCGCGGTGAAACCGCCCGCGGCCGCCGCGCGCGATCCCGTGAGCACCGTCTCGCTCTGCTCGAAGCCGGGCTCCCGCAGATGGGTGTGGAGGTCGACGAGGCCAGGCAGCGCCTGCAGCCCGTCGCCGTCGATCACCGTCGCGCCGTCGAGGTCGCCCGGTGCGACGAAGACACCGTCGCGGATGCCGAGATCGACGCGGGTACCGTCGGGCAGCGTCGCCGCCTGGATCACGATGTTCATGCGGCTCTTCCGGTCAACACGAGGTACAGAACCGCCATTCGAATCGAGACCCCGTTGGTGACCTGGTCCAGCACGAGCGAGCGGGCCGAGTCGGCAGCCGCTGCGGAGATCTCGAGTCCGCGGATCATCGGCCCGGGGTGCATGACCATGGTATCCGCGCCGAGCCGAGCGAACCGGGCGTCGTCGAGGCCCCACTCGCGTGCGTACTCGCGCTCGTGGGGGAAGAAGGCCGCGTTCATCCGTTCTGCCTGGATGCGCAGCATCATGACGATGTCGGGCTTCTCGGCGAGCGCGTCGTCGAGGTCGTGCCGCACCGTCGCGGCCCACGTGCCGATGCCCGCCGGAAGCAGCGTCGCGGGCGCGACGAGGGTGACGTCGGCCCCGAGCGTCTCGAGCAGCCAGAGGTTCGACCGCGCGACGCGGGAGTGCAGGATGTCGCCGACGATCGTGACCTTGAGGCCGTCGAGGTCGCGTCCGCGCGAGGCGTCGCCGTGCCGCGCCTTGCGCATCGTGTACGCGTCGAGGAGCCCCTGCGTCGGATGCTCGTGGGTGCCGTCGCCGGCGTTGACGACCGCCGCGTCGATCCAGCCGCCGTCGGCGAGGGTGCGTGCGGCACCCGAGGCGCCGTGGCGGATCACCACGACATCCACGCCCATCGCGGCGATCGTCTGCGCCGTGTCCTTGAGCCCCTCGCCCTTCGACACGCTCGAACCCTTGGCGCTCAGCGTGATGACATCCGCCGAGAGGCGCTTCGCCGCCGCCTCGAAGGAGAGCCGGGTGCGGGTGGAGTCCTCGAAGAACAGGTTGGCGACCGTGCGGCCCTGCAGCGTCGGGAGCTTCGGCACGGCGCGGCGGGCGACGTCGGCCATGTCCTCGGAGACGTCGAGGATGCCGATCGCGTCCTCGCGCGAGAGGTCCCGCGTGCTCAGCAGATGCCTCACGCCTCACCCCCGGCGATCTCGACGAGGTCGTCACCGTCGGTCTCGCGCAGCCGCACGTTGATGCGCTCCGCGACCGAGGTGGGCAGGTTCTTCCCCACGAAGTCGGCGCGGATCGGCAGCTCGCGGTGCCCCCGGTCGACGAGTACGGCGAGTCGCACCGCCCGCGGCCTCCCGTGCGCCCCGAGGGCGTCGAGCGCCGCCCGGATGGTGCGGCCCGAGTAGAGCACGTCGTCGACGAGCACGACGGTCTTGCCGTCGATTCCGCCGTCGGGCACCCGGGTCGGCTGCGGGCTGCGGGTCGGCTGCGAGCGGAGGTCGTCGCGATACATCGTCACGTCGAGGGCGCCGACACGTCCACTGCCGGGTTCGAGGCGTTCGAGGATGCCGCCCAGCCGTTCGGCGAGCAGCACGCCGCGGGTCGGGATGCCGAGGAGCACCAGATCCGAGGAACCGGAGTTCGACTCGAGGATCTCGTGCGCGATGCGGGTGAGGGCTCGCGTGATGTCAGCCTGCTGCAGCCCGGGGCTTGCAGTCTTCCTGCCCTCCTTCCCCGCCTCTCGGGACGGATTTAAAGGTGGTCTGTCTCGTCGATCTTAGCGGCTCAGCCCCAGCGTCGGAG